>JBARRE010000848.1:0-5055 GCA_049644065.1 Sedimentisphaerales bacterium
GCACTGGTACATGACACCCTATTACTATACCAGGGATGATTATTATAAACAGCCTATGTTTCCCCTGACTGGAGTAAATGTCACAAAAGAGAATTATGTTAACGGTCCGCTTGAAGACTGGACAAAGGGGGCGTGCACCTTCAACGGTGAAAACCAGTACGCGGTATGTCCGAACAGTAAACTGGATAAAACCCTTACCATACCGATCAGGTTCAGATGGGACAAGAATGGACAGAAAGAGGACCGGAAAGTTACAGGCAGAGATTTCAAGAGCCCCCAGGTCTGGGATTCTAATTTCTGTATCGAAGCGTATTTCAAGACAGAATCGAAAGACTGTGTCCTGGTGCAGAAAATGGCCGAGTCCGGTTATGAATTGACCATTGACGGCTCGGGCAAACTTCTGTTTACAGTAAAAGCATCTGGCGCTTCATCCGAGCTTAAGAGCGGAAAAAAGATTAATGACGGCAAATGGCATCACGTAATAGCTGAGGCCGACCGCTCAGCTAAAGAATTCACTATTTATATTGACGGCAAGAGAGATTCTTCAGGACCCGGAATCGGCAGCGCCTTCATAAATAATGACAGTGATCTGTTTGTCTGCGGAACTCCGAATGGTAAGTACTTAAAAGGAACTGTTGAATTTATCCGGATATCGCTCGGAACTCTTAAAGATGCGAAGACCGATATCAAAGAGTTCTATGCGTGGCAGTTTGACGGACCGTTCCTGCGCGATTTCACGGGAAGCAAGCCCAAAGGCAAGAGAGACGCCGGAGCGCTTGAATTGATCGACTGACAAATTAAAAGAGTCCTGAGTTCAGAGTATATTCCTATCAAGAAAGCAATTCAAAGCAGAAGCTTTTGGGTCACGAGTTTATGAAATGAATTAAGAGTTACCATGTTCCCTTCGTAAGGATTGGAGAATTGTGTTACGATTTAGTGGAGATAGAGTCATGAGTATATGGACACAGTCGACGGCGAAGTGGGTGCGTTGGCGATTCGCAGCGCGAACGAAACTCACCATCTGGACATCCTTGATCATTTGCATATTCGGCGCTGTCGGGACGATGTACGGCGGCGGACGGTACCTGAAGGTCGACTATCCAGGCTCGACCGTCCCGGGCGAATTGCCCACTCCCGTGACGTACACTCTCTGGATTCCCGACGGCGCCCAGCGTTTGCGCGGGATCATCGTACACCAGCACGGGGCCGGAACAACGGCTTCCATCGAGGGATCCACCACCGCCTATGATCTGCACTGGCAGGCCCTGGCAAAGAAGTGGGACTGCGCACTGTTCAGCTCCTCCTATCACGTGCTGAACGAGAAGGTCGATCTGTCGCCGGGAGGCTCTGAAGTTTGGTTCGACCCGCGTCACGGCTCCGAGAAGGTCTTTCTCAACGCGCTCGACGAATTCGCTGCCAAGTCCGGCCGGCCCGAGGTCGCGACGGTCCCCTGGGCCATCTGGGGGCACTCCGGCGGCGGTATCTGGGCGGACGTCATGAGCACGCTTCATCCCGAGCGAGTCGCTGTGATCTGGATGCGTTCCGGTACGGCGGCCATGTTCCGCAGCAGGCCGGAGTTTCCTGAGCCGGATGTACCGGCCGGTGTCTATGGAATCCCCTCGATGTGCAACCCCGGCGTGAAGGAAAAACCGAATGTCACCTGGACCGGCCCGCTGGCCACCTTCCAGGAATACCGCGCCGCCGGCTCGCCGATCGGCTTCGCCCCTGACCCGCGCACCAGTCACGAATGTGGCGATTGCCGCTACCTGGCGATCCCGTTCTTCGACGCCTGCCTGGCGATGCGGCTGCCGGACAAGGGCAGCGGGGATCAGGTCCTCAAGCCGGTGGACATGAGCCGGGCGTGGCTGGCGCCGTTGCTGGGCGATCGGGCCGTACCGGCAACTTCGTACCAGGGCGATCCGAGCAAAGCGGTCTGGCTGCCGAACGAAGCCGTGGCCAGGGCCTGGATGGAGTACGTCAGAACCGGCGCCGTGAGCGACACGACACCCCCGCCGGCGCCGTACGATGTGAAGGTCACGCCCGAGGGAGACCGGGCAACGGAAATCACATGGAGCGCCGACGCGGATTTCGAGAGCGGTATCCGCTGCTTTCTTGTGTTGCGGGATGGGCAGGAATTGGCCCAGGTGCCCCGGACGCCGGAGGGCAAATTCGGACGTCCGTTGTTCCAGTCAATGACGTATCACGATACGCCGGCGCAGCCCATGCCGGAGATGCGCTACGTGGACACGGAAGCTAAGGCCGGACAGGAGCACACTTACACCGTCATCACGGTCAACAGCGTGGGGCTCAAGTCGCAACCGGCAGCCGCATCACCCGGCGAGACTTCGTCCCTCGTCCGGCGACAGGGGGACATGGTGCTATGGTATCGTCAGCCGGGTCTCGAGTGGCTGGACGCCATGCCGATCGGCAACGGCATCATAGCTGCGATGGTCTTCGGCGGCATTCAGCAGGAGCGCATCGCGCTGAACGAGTCGAGCTTCTGGTCCGGCCGGCCGCATGACTACGACGATCCCAACGCGGGAAAATATTTTCCTCTGATTCGCGATCTGGTCTTCGCCGGGAAGTTTCAGGAAGCGGAGAAGATGGCCGACGAACACTTCTACGGGATTCCCGCGGCGCAGCAGGCGTATCAGCCGCTGGGCGATTTACAGTTGTCTTTCGAAGGAGTGGATGACGTCGAAGATTACCGCCGCGAACTGGATATGGAAACCGGAGTAACCAGGGTCCGCTATCGCTCCGGCGACGTAGTCCTGACGCGTGAGGTTTTTATCTCCTATCCGGACCGTGTGATGGTCGTGCGAATTACCGCCGACAAGCCCGGACGCGTTTCTGTCCAGGCACAGTTCAAGAGCCCTTACTTCGATCGGGTGACTGCCAGGGGCGACAGGCTTGTAATGGACGGATGCTGGAGAGGACCGATGAAGCCTGAGAACTGGCTGATCGCCAACGTCGAGGGCAAGGGTATACGGTTTCAAACGGTGCTGAAAGCGCTCGCCGAAGGCGGTCAATCCGAGGCGGTCGGTGACAAGGTGCGCATCGAGGGGGCCAACGCCGTAACGTTTGTCGTGACAGCCGGAACCAGTTTCGTCAACTACAAGGACATCAGCGGCGACCCGGCGGCCATCTGCGAAAAGACGCTCGCCGGCGTGGCCGACAAGGACTACGCAACGCTGCGTCGGCGGCACGAGGCCGACTTTAACGCACTGATGGGCCGCGTGCATCTGAACGTCGGCGACCGCTCGATGAATGACAAACCTATCGACGAACGGATTCAAGCGCTGCGGGCAGGCACCGACGATGCCAACCTCGAAGCCCTGTGCTTCCAGTTCGGCCGCTACATCCTCGCCTCCAGCAGCCGCGCGGGCGGTCAGCCGGCCAATCTCCAGGGAATCTGGAACGAAGACGTCGTTCCGAACTGGGGCAGCAAGTACACCATTAACATCAACACAGAGATGAACTACTGGCCGGCCGAGGTCTGCAATCTCTCCGAGTGTCAACAACCCCTTTTCGATATGCTCAAGGATATCGCTGTCAACGGCGCCAAGACGGCCCGAGTGTACTATGGCTGCAACGGATGGGTGACTCATCACAACATTGACCTGTGGCGCGGGACCGCTCCCGTGGATGCCGCCCGATACGGAATGTGGCCGATGGGAGGCGCCTGGCTGACGCTGCACCTGTGGGAGCACTACGCATTCACGGGCGATCTCGCGTTTCTCAAGGAGTACTATCCCATTATGAAGGAATCCGCTCGGTTCTTTCTGGATTTGCTGATGGAGCATCCGACGCAGCATTGGCTGGTGACCCCGTTCTCGATGTCGCCGGAGCACGGGTACCTGGACGGCAACGGGCAAATGGCTTTTCTTTCGCCGGCGCCGACCATGGACGTCGCGATTCTGCGTGAGCTGTTCCCGCATTGCATCGAGGCAAGCCGTATCCTGGGCATCGACGAAGAGCTTCGAGGAAAACTGGAATCCGCCCTGACTCGATTGCCGCCGTACCAGATTAATCGCCGGGGCTACTTGCAGGAATGGATCGAAGACTGGGCCCCGGGCGACCAGGGACACAACTGCTCGCCCAACTTCACCTTCTTCCCGGGCAGTTCTATTCGTTTGCGCCGCGACCGGCAACTGGCGGACGCTATCGGGAAGTGGATGGAAACACGGCATGCGCGCGGGGGCTGGGTCTCCGCCTGGCATATTTCCGTGTGGGCTCGCCTTGAGCGGGGTGACAAGGTAGCTGAATTCATGCGAGGTTTCATCCGAAACTCGCTGGCATCCAACCTGCACAACCGGGGCTCCAATCAGTCCGATGCCAGTTTCGGGCTCACCGCCGGCGTGGCCGAGGCGCTGCTCCAGAGCCATGCCGGCGAGATCAGCCTGCTGCCGGCGCTGCCGGCCGGATGGAATGATGGGTCGTTCACGGGTCTGCGGGCCCGCGGTGGATTCGAGGTCGATATCCAGTGGCAAGATGGAACGCTCAAGGCGGCGGAAATCCGCAGCCTCAACAGAGGTCGCTGCAACGTGCGCTATGGCGAGAAAACGACAACGCTGTCGATCGAGCCGCAAGAAGCCGTCCGCCTGAAGGCGGATCTGACCGTACGGAACGAGCCGTCGGCACGGCCGGCAGATACCACCCAAACGTCCTCCGCAGTGCGCTCCAGTGATTATCAATTTGACGGGACTATCTCGCGGGAGGTGTTGGAGAACTACCTGGACCGTTCCGTGACAATGGCGTATTTCCTGGTTACGGGAAAGGCCGAGGGCGGCCGGGAATATCTGTACAGGGAAGACGACGTCCGCCTGATCCGGAACATCGGAGCCAAGTTCATCGGCCGTGCCATCTATCGCTGGAACGGAGAAGACCGCCTGAACGACCCCAGCTTCTGGGCGGATGCAAAAGCGTTGATCGACAGAGTCCATGCGTTCGACCCGGACGTTATCTTCCAGGGATGCCTGTTCGAAACGATCAGCAGAAGGGTGGACAGCGTAAAAATCCCTTCATGGGTGTTCGCCGAGTTCGGCCTGCCCGCCG
>JBARRE010000849.1:0-4931 GCA_049644065.1 Sedimentisphaerales bacterium
GCGTATAGCGTATCGCGGGAAGGATTAAGCGTATCCTCCGACCAGGCTCAGAGCAACTTTAGAATTTGGTTGGGCAATACCGTAAGGCATCCCCAAGGGAGCCGCCACCCTACGACATCGGCTGGAATTAAAAATTGTTAAAGCAAAAATAAAAGGCTTCCGACAATTTTTTCCCTTGGCGCAAAGGACCATCTCTTATATGTATGGGGGCAGTTTATCTCAATTAATGTTCTTGACCCGGCCCCGGGCCGGCCTATAATCGACTTTGCATGGTGGCAATTGCAGGAAAGGAAAGCTTCTTGGAAAGGACCTAAGATGGACCAGATAACTCAATGGGTGGACGATTACAGGCGGAAATTCAGACTTTCCGGACAATCGCTTCTCTGGCTCAAATTGATCGTCCCAATTCTATTAGCGTTGTGGTTATTGTCGGGGATATACATTGTACGGCCTGGTGAACAGGGGGTGGTGCGCCGATTCGGCAAGGTTGTAAGGGTGACAGAACCGGGCCCGCATTACAAACTGCCCAGCCCGATCGAAAAGGTCGATAAGCCCAAGATACAGCAAGTGCGGCGAATAGAAATCGGATTTGAAACCATCAATCCGGGCCCGCCGGCAAGGTACCAGTTCCACCCTGAAGAGTCGCTTATGCTGACCGGTGACGAGCAGATTATCGATGCGCAAATCACAGTACAGTACAAGATAAAGGATCCCGGTGATTACCTGTTTAACGTACGCGGCCTGGAAGGGCCGCAGGGCACAATTAAAGACGCTGCCGAGGTGGCTCTGCGACAGGTTGTCGGGGAAAGGCCGATTGACGATGTGCTCATCAAGGAAAAACTCCAGGTGGAAATCGACATCCAAACACTGCTGCAGCAGATAGTGGACGGCTACGAAAGCGGTATTCAGATAAAAGAGGTCAAACTTCAAACTGTCCAGCCGCCAAAAGAGGTTGCATCGGCATTTAGCGACGTGGTAAGCGCCAAGGAGGACAAGGACAAATTGATCCAGGAAGCTGAGGGCTATAAGGAGGACCTCATTCCCAAGGCGCGCGGCGAGGCCCGAAGCATGGTCCTGGCGGCGGAAGCCTACAAGCAAGAGAAGGTAACGCGGGCCCAGGGCGATGTAGAGAAATTTTTGGCCGTGTTTGCAGAGTACGAAAAGGCAAAAGAAATAACGCGGAAGCGGCTCTATTTGGAAACCATGGAGAAGGTGCTGCCCGGTATCAGGAAGTTCATAATAGATTCCGAGACCGGAAACGGTGTGCTGAAACTTTTACCCCTTGAGGGCGCCCCATTTGGCAATACGCCACAGAATACAAGCCCGGAAATTCGGAGGCCGAAATGAACGGAAAAGCCATAGTTGCAATTGCAATCATCGTGATAACTGCGGCGGTACTGGCCCTTTCGCTATTTACCGTGGATGAAACCGAGCAGGCCATTGTCACTCAGTTGGGAAAATTTGTGAAAGAAGTGAAAGAACCCGGCCTGCACTTTAAGATTCCGCTGATTCAGGCGGTGCACAGATTCGAAGCTCGGGTTTTGGAATACGACGCCGCTGTGGCAAAGATTATGACCGACGACAAAAAGCACCTGGTTATTGATAACTATGCCTGCTGGAAAATCATCGATCCGCTCAAGTTCTATAAAACCGTGGGAACCGAGGCCGGCGCCCAGTCAAGACTGGATGATATCGTTTTCTCGGAAATACGAGAGGAGCTTGCCAGGCACAGCTTGACGGAAATAGTCTCGGTCAACCGCAGCCAGATAATGGACAAAGTGGCCGAGCAGTGTGATCAGAAAGCCGGCGACTACGGGATCCAGGTCATCGACGTGCGAATAAAGCGGGCCGACCTGCCGCAGGAGGTTAGACAATCGGTCTATGACCGAATGAAGGCTGAAAGGGAGAGAATCGCAAAAAAATATCGCTCCGAAGGTGAGGAAGAGGCTGCTATAATCATGGCCGAGACGGATAAACAAAAGAAAATCCTGCTTGCCGATAGCTACAGAGATGCCGAGAAATTGAATGGTGAAGGTGACGCCGAAGCTCTCAAAATATATGCCCAGGCTTTTGAAAAGGACCCCGAGTTTTATTCGTTTGTCCGGACTTTGGAAGCTTACGAGAAGTCACTCGGCGAAGGGACAACTATCGTTTTGCCGAGCGATTCGGAATTTTTTCAGTATTTTAGCTCGCCGACGAACGAAAGATAGTTATTTATGAAATACTAAGGGGCCTATACCTAATCGTTCGGTATAGGCCCCGAACTAACGCAAATCCTGAAGTAATTGCCGTTTCTGCTTTCGCGGGCCCAAACTTGTCACTGCGAAAGTGTCCAGAGGCGTTTACTCACCATCAACAGCACTCGGCAGTTCGAGCCGAACGTCGTCGAAGTACATCTTGCCTGCTCCGCCCGGTATCGTCAGATTGCCTCTGGTCCCCAGGCCGATGATAATCCTGTCAACGTCGGTCAGATTTATGCCCTGATCGGCAATAGCCTGCAGGGGGATGATCCACTCCGTCCAGGTGTTGATCTGAGACGCCGCCGGGTCATCGTGAGTTATGACTACAGGCGCGCCTGTTCTGTTGGCTATTGCTACATATAACGGCTCGGCGGCATTTGCCGTAAGACCGCGGAACCAAAGTGACAAATCACTAACGCCTCCGTCGGTCCAGTCGCGTGCGTCGCTCAAGGCGAACTCTACTTCCGAATACATTGAGAAGCCCTGTTTATTGTTGTCATAGACCACCGGCATTGATTTTGTGCCGCCATGGACTATGAATTCTTCGCAATAAGAATTAGTGGTCTCGTCTCCTACCGCGGCGCCGGTGCCGTTACCGGCAAAATACGGCGGTAAACTCGGCGTGCCATAGCCAAGCCCATCATGCCATGAGTACCATATCTGGTTATCGCCTGCATCGTAATCCTCAAAATCATCGATTAAAATGTAGTCGGCCGTCGTGAAGCTCCAGGCATTGCCTATCCAGGGGCTCTTGGAGTTGAGACTATTAATCCCATCGACACGCCAGTAATAAGTCGTATTCCAGTCGAGTTTTCCTGGATCAAGGCTCTCAGAGCCCAGCGGCTTGTTGCCCTTGTACTCGGGCGAGCTTTTTGTGGCGTTACGTACGGCATCTTTGTCCATGCCGAAGTATACATCGTGAGAAGTGGCACTGTCTCCAGGCGTCCAGTTAAGAGCTGTCGTCATCTTCACGCCGGTGGCGCTGTTAACAGGCTTGAGGCTCCCGGCGGCGCCCGGAGTCGAAAAGCTCCATATATCGCCTTTATGCGTGTTTAAGACATCGAACTCATCGACGCGCCAGTAATAAACTTTCTCCATTTCGAGCGTGCCGGGATTATAAGTTGTAGGTCCCCATGGGGCGGCTCCGGCGGCATTGTTCACATCGTTGAAATTGTCGCCTATATATACATTGTGCAATTTAGCGCCGAAACCTGGCGTCCAGCTAAGCACTGAATTCGGATCTACGAATTCAGCACCATCCGCAGGATCAGGACCATAAGCGGTCCTGGGTGGAATTGCAAAGCTCCAGACATAGCCCTTATGTATTGTTACGCCGTCGGCCTCGACTTCATCGACACGCCAGTAGTAGGTGCTCCCCGGAACAAGACCATCCGGAAATGGAGATCCGGGAAAGCCGACAATTACCATTGTGGATGGCTGATTGCCCCAGAAAGTGTCGCCGGCGCCGTTGCTGACATCGTCAAAATTCTCACCGACGTAGATATCGTGCGAGACGGCAGTATCTCCCGCCAGCCAGCTAATGGTCGCCCACGTATCACTGTAAAAAGAGCCGTTGGACGGATCGGGCTTAAATGCTTTTTTACTCGAATATTCGACATGTATCGATGGACTACCATCCACAGCGCTTCGAATGCTGCTGGAGGGATTGTCGGGATCGTCTCCGATGATAAAGACAATCGAATTGCCGGAGACCCAGCCGGCCTGGTTTACTAATTCCTCTATGACATTGGAGATATCCGAGGTCCTCGATGCGAGATTGGCCTGACCGCTGGTCCAATCCGGTATATTGCTCCACTTTGCGACAGCAGACGTTCTGGGGGCCGATGAAATCATGTAATCGGCGCCCCCGAAGCTACCGGGATTCGGTTCTTTCTGACCCCAGATGGCAAGATTAACGGTATCGCCGATTAATTTCTCGTCATCTGCGGTGAATTGAATATAAGCGCTCTCTATGGTTACACCGGCGGGAATCCCGACATTCTGAAAGCGAATACCTATCAATTGGAGGTCGCTGGGGGGGGTACCTCCATCTTCATAGGGCATCTCTAAGTCTGAGCTGCCGGTATCAATGTCCCCTTCATCGAGATGCTCTTCGGCATCGTCACTGCCGCCGATGTTATTACCCTCCCAAACCATCGCTCCGGAAGCCGCATTTGAGCCGGCCAGGGCCAGCACTAAAGCAACACAAGATAAAAAAACCAATTGTCTGTACATAGTAGTCCTCCTTCAAAAAATACGTTAGGCTTAAATAATAAAGATGGGTAACTCTAAATCGCTTGCGGACATTCTATATCCGACCACGATAATTCTATGATATGCGATACTACCTCCTTTCTAATGAAATCCATGGTTCGTCTAAAGAAAAGATAGTAACTGGGAATCATGTGTGTATTACGTAATCAACGCACACCGTTTTTCCATGTACTCCTCACTAAACTGGAAGAGCGGTGGTTTCAGACACAAAAACCACAATACCATAATTTCTTTCTACCCTATATGTACCAAATTAGCCATCCTTACGTCAAGAGAAATCTCTGTATATGATCAATACAAATTGCGTTGATTTTTATGAACTTCCCTATTAATGGTCAGAGGGCAAAGGGCCGAATGCAGCCCCATGAACTTCCCTATAGGGCGTCCCGCCGGAATGTATCTCCATAGGACCGTCGG
>JBARRE010000850.1:0-3945 GCA_049644065.1 Sedimentisphaerales bacterium
AACATTCAGCCGGTAACAAAACCCGATGGAAGCATTGCCGATGGGATGCTCCTTTTTTACGGCTGGAAGGATAAGGATGCTCCTGAAGCTAAAGCATTCCTGCTGCATGAGGAATAAATAAAGGACAACAAGAAACGCCCGTTTTTCGTCTACTACCCGATGCTGTTGGTCCATTCTCCTTTTCTTCCGACCCCTGACAGTAAAGACCGAAACGAAAAGGACAAACAGAAGAACTTCAAAGACATGGTCAAATATATGGACAAATGCGTGGGCCGGATACTGGACTGCTTAAAAGCAAATGATTTGGCTGAGAACACAGTCGTAATGTTCACGACCGACAACGGAACAAACCGTAACATCCGGTATCGATCCAGGGGAAAAGATGTATTTGGTAAGAAGGGAATTCCCCATGACCGAGGCACGCATGCTCCGCTTGTGATACGTCATCCGGCATCTATCCGGCCGGGGAGTGTATGTGACGATATCGTGGATTTTTCCGATTTTGTGCCCACGCTTACTGAAATAGCCGGCGCAAAGTTGCCCGATGCAACCATCGATGGAAGAAGTTTCTGGCCCCAATGCCGAGGGAGAACAGGGAGTCCCCGAGAATGGATATACCAATATTATTGGCCGAAGTCTTATAGCTGGATTCCTTCCGAATTAGGAACGGCAGAACTGATCTGGGCCCAGAACAAGCGCTACAAACTGTACGGCAACGGTCTGTTTTACGATATAACCAAAGACAGAGAGGAAGAACACGCCATCCCTTCAGAGAAGCGGAACGCAGAAGAAAAGATCGCCGTAAACATCCTCCACGCGGCAATAGCCTCCATGCCGGCGACAAACAAAGCCTATGATGGAAAACCGGCCGGGTCAGGCAGATAGAACCGTACAGTGGTTGCCCTAACCTCCGGTTTCCATTACCCATCTTCCTTTGGAAGATTATTGGGATCAAAAATTCCTTCAGGAAAAACTGGATTGGTCTAAGAATTTCTGTGTTATTCTGATTCTTCTTTCGCTCCGTGCTTTTTGAGCAGTTCGACGATGTCTGAGTGGTTCTTCTCTTTAGCAAGGTCTAGGGCGGTGCGGCCTGCATTGGACTTCATGCTTGCATCGGCACCTTTGGCAAGGAGCACCTTAACGGCATTGACATACCCATTGCGAGCTGCGAGGTGAAGAGGCGTCAGACCTTCATCTCCGCGGGTACACTTTGCGTGGATATCCGCACTGTTGTCCAAGAGGTATTCAACAACGTCGGCGTGTCCCGCATGGGCAGCCATATGGAGATTACTCCAGTTGTCTAAGAGGCTTGGCCCCCATGTCATTCTCCTGAATGCGCGACCGTTTACCTCTGCTCCGTTATCGACCAGTAGCTTGACCATATCCAAATAGCCTCGTTCGCAAGCCCAGAACAAAGGCGTTGTATGCCCACAACTTATAGCCTTCACGTCGGCGTTGTTCTCTATCAATAACTGCACAATCTCTTTTCTCCTTCCAAATACTGCGCAGTGCAAAGGCGTAAATTCAGCTTTATCCTTCTGGTTGACATCTGCTCTTGTGCTGAGCAAAGACCGCACTTTGTCAATATCCCCGAAGTAGGCCGCCTGATGCATGGGCGGAATATCGATACCTTTTGATATACACCAACGGACCAAGTCTGGGTGATTGTCCCTCATGGCATGGTGGGCCGGTGTACCCCAGTGCCTGCTGATGACATCCAACTTAGCGCCGTGGGCCAGAAGTAATTCGGCTACTCCTTTGCGGCCAACGGCTACCGACGCCTGAAGGGGTGTACAGTCACCATACGATCGGCTCTCAATGTCAGCGCCTCTGTCTAAGAGTAGTTGAATGATTTCGGTATGGATGGCTGTGCCATAAGCTGCGGTAAGATTCAATGGGGTCAAGCCGTCACTGTTTTTTCCTTCTATGTCGGCGCCTTTTGAGAGAAGCAACTCTACAACTTCCTTTCGACCTCTGACTGCTGCATTAAGCAGTGGCGTACTGCTGTAACGATTCTCTCTGGCTTCGATGTCCGCCCCATTGGCAATGAGAACTTCGACCATCTCTTTATGACCGCGATTGGCTGCCAAATGGAGCGGGGTCTGACCTTCGCTGTCCCGAGAATTGACATCCTTCCCCTCGGAGAGGAGTCGTTTGACCTCGCCGATATTGCCTGAAGTAACAGCTCCATGCAGGGTTTCCGTGGCCCCATGTTGGCGCAGGATATCGATAACCTCGGCATGCTTCCCTTGCTTGGCCACAGCTAATGGTGTGCGACCTCGGTTGTTTGATGCATTGATGTCAGCCCCCTTCTTAATCAAGAGTTCGACGATCTCTTTATGACCACCACTGGCCGCAATCCAGAGAGGTGTTTGCCCCCTTTTGTCTCTCAGGTTGACATCTGCGCCTCTGCGAATCAGGAGGTCCGCCACGTCCTTTTCACCGCCACCGCATGCCATATGCAGCTTCGTCTGCCCTTGGAGAGCATCTTGGCCCTGGATATCCGCACCCTTGGAAATGAGCAATTCCACGACTGGCAATGCGCATGCGGCCATCAGAGGGCTAAGATTCCGGGTATCCTTCGCATTGATATCTGCACCCTTAGCTATCAGGAAGTCGGCTACATCAGGTGATTCTGCCAGGACGGCCCAATGCAAGGGGGTGCAGCCAAATCCGTCCCTAGTGTTGACATCTGTCCCTTCCTCGATAAGCGTCTTTATCCGGCTTAGATCTCCCCGGCACGCCGCCAGATGGATTGTGTTTGCGTAGTTCCCGTTGGCAAGAATGAGGTCAAGTACATCCTTGCTGCTGTCGAAAGCCGCCCAGTAAAGCGCTGTCAGACCATTATCGTCCTTGACGTCGACATCCGCGCCGGCGTCGAGTAACGCTTTTACATTGTCTTCGCGTCCTTCCCTTATCCAGATTGCGAAGACAAGCGGGGGATAGCTCTTGTCACCTGGAGACCGCTTGTTGACGTCGGCGCCGCTTGCGATCAATGCCCTAACGAGCTCCTCACTGTCATTACCATCAGTCCAGAGTGCATAGTAGAGCGGCGTGTAGCCATGGGACTCGGTGGCATCGACTTTGGCTCCGTTCTCCAATAACACCTTCACCACCTGGACATCACCTCCGCTGGCTGCAGCGATCAAAGGCGTCCACTTAACTTGGCCTAAGTCCTCTGTTTCATTCACATCGGCGCCTTCGGCAATGAGCTTCTTGACCTGTTCAATATCGCCCTTTTTTACAGCCTCAAAAAGTGATTTGTTCTTCTTTGCTTGTTGAACGCGCTCCATCATAAGCTTTGTTGAGGGGATAATCGTACTCGTCGGATACTCATCGAGAAGTTTTTGAAATGCAGATAACGCAGCATCGAATTGTCCGGCTTCAAAATAAGATTGCCCGATCCAGTATTGTGCATCCTGGGCGATTTTGCTTTTTGGTGACAGGCTTATTACTTTCTTATATTCGGTAATGGCGGCATCGTAATCGGCGAGTTTGCGCAGCTCATTTGCCTTTTCGAAGTGTTGTTGGGCTTTTGTATCTGTCTCTGAAGCAATATCGGCCAAAATCAAAGACGATATTCCGGGGACGGTTGCCAAAATCAGGCATACTGTTAATGAGATTAATCTTTTGTTATTCATTTTTATTTCCTCTTATTTTCCGGCGCTGATAGACTGCGCCATATCCATTAATTGTGACATTTCGGTATTACCGATTAAGACATAAGAACGAACACCATCCCTCCATGCAAGAATGGTTCCTGCGGCCTGCTCCTTGTTGCGATATACGGCATATTCTCTGAAATCCTTCGGCTCAAGCCCGCGCTGCCCATCCAAATGTTGCTCAAACAACGATACCGAATTGATACCATCAGTATACAGCAGTTGCATGGCGTCACGTCCCTCGATCCTTCTGATCTGATCGAGTGAATAACCGGGATGAAGC
>JBARRE010000851.1:0-10739 GCA_049644065.1 Sedimentisphaerales bacterium
AAAGAAGCTTCTCTATGGAATCCGACCAGGAATTGATTGAATTGGCAAATAAGGGCGATTCGGACGCCTTTGAGACCCTTTACTGCCGATACCGAGACTGGGTATACAGGTTGGCGTGGCGATTTACCGGCAACAGGTCAGATGCGCTGGATGTCCTCCAGGAAACCTTTACCTATCTGCTGGGCAAGTTTCCCGGTTTTGAGCTTACATCTTCAATGACAACCTTTCTCTATCCTGTAGTTAGGCATGTTTCCTTCACTATCCGCAGCAAGAGAAGCCGATTTACATCCGAAGAGGAAGTCCTTAACGACTTGGCCGCCCCCAAATCCGAGGAAAGTGAACATTACCGATCTGAAATTGCCGCTGTATTGATTGTCTTGTCTGACGAGCAACGGGAGGTTCTTTTAATGCGGTTCGTGGATGATATGAGCCTGCAGGAGATTGCTACAACCCTTGATATCCCTCTTGGGACAGTTAAGTCAAGACTTCACAATGCTTTACGGGTACTTCGTAGCGACCGGCGGACACGAAACTATTTTCTCGAATGAGCAGTAAAACCGCCGTGATGCACTATCGGTTTTATTTAAATTATATGTATCCAGCCAAAGAAACTTTGATTTTAGATAGCATTCGGAGTAGACGCGACATTGGATTTCTGATAGAATCCCCGCGGGTTGGCTGTGATTTTACCACTTGATAAGCCTTGTTTAGGTCAGTATCAGGAAAGAATTAAGGAGCATTTATGCGGTTGGTTTTGGTCGATAGCTTATTTGAAGTAAGAAACAACTTTTTTCCTCTGGCACTGGGGCGTCCGCTTTGGGAGCTTCGAGTTGGCATGAGTTCGCTGGCAGAGAAGCTGGCTGCAAAAATACAGCCGGATGATACCGCGTACTTTGTTCCTGATTATATGGCAGATGTTTATCGAGCGCAAGTAGGTAAACCTGTAAATGATATGGCCGCTCTGGTCGGAGATGATCTATTTTTTGTCAATCCCGTCGTTAAGGCGGAGAGTTTTAAAGTTCCGTCAAAAGGCGCCAGTGAGATTGGCCTGGATGAGCAGGGAATGGTTATGTATGCCCGGATAAGCAAAGACGATCTCAAACGGCTTGCCTCTGATGATATCGAAACGTTTATTGCCTCGGCCAAGGCGAAATTGCCGAATGTTTCGTGCAAGCTCCCGGTATGGAATTATATTTGGGACCTCGTTTTAGCCAACGGCGAGAACATAACGGCTGAGTTTGCAGCGGCGGGGCGGAACGGATTTGAAGGATCGCTGGAAGAGCCCGTAGCTGTTCGGGGCAGCAAGAAAGATGTCTATGTGGCGCCAGGAGTGAAGGTGCATCCGATGGTTACAATCGATGCCGAGCACGGCCCGGTTTATATCGACCAGGGCGCGGAAATACTGCCGTTTACCCGAATTGAGGGCCCTTGCTACATCGGGAAAGATTCAATTCTCTTAGGCGCAAACTGTCGTGAGGGCAATTCGATAGGACCTTGCTGCCGGATCGGCGGCGAGGTCGAAGAGTCGATCATACACGGATATTCAAATAAATACCACGATGGATTTCTTGGCCACAGCTACGTCGGTGAGTGGGTGAACCTGGGGGCCCTGACAACAAACAGCGATCTTAAGAACGATTACTCGAACGTCTCGGTCATGCTGGATGGGCAGCGGCCCATTGATACCGGCTCGACCAAAGTCGGCTCGTTAATAGGAGACCATGCCAAAACGTCGATCGGCACTCTTTTGAATACGGGTTCATATCTGGGGGCGATGGCGCTTATCATGGCGACGGGCAAACCGCTGCCAAAGTACATACCGTCATTCGCCTGGTTCATAGAGGGAATTGTAACCAAGGGTTTCGGCAAAGGCAGACTATACGAAACGGCTAAAACAGCCATGAGCCGGCGCAAATGCGAATGGACCCCGGCAATGGAAGCAATGTGGAATGCGGTTTTTGAAATGACAGCGCCTGTGCGGAAAAAGGCCATTAAAAAGGGCCGCAGAACGCTGTTAAAATAGACTAAAATAGAGAACAGGAGAATAATCTATGGCGACAGTAGAAGAACGGGTCAAGGCGGTTACCGCCAATATCTTAAAACTGAATCTGGATGAAATCAAGATGGAGCACAATTTTACCGCCGATTTAGGCGCCGAGAGCGTGCAGTCGATTGAACTTGTCGCGATGTTTGAAGAAGAGTTCGGCATCGAGATGGACGAGGATGCAGCACTTTCCGTCGAAACGGTCGGCGACGCGGTTAAGTTCATTACCGCTGTTTGCAGGGAGCAGGGTGTCGACGTAGAGTAGATTAGACTAACAGGTTATAACACATAAGCAGAAAGGACTTTCAATGGGCAAAGTCAAAAAGAAACATCCTCTTGTTGATGCCAAGAGGCCGAATTTGCTGGAAGATATCTTTCCATATAGTATGCCCCCAAGGATTCGTCTGGAAGGGTCGGCGATCGAACAAATCGACGGCGAGGCTGTTGAGTTCGATTTCGGGGCAGTCAAGGACAGGCCTATCCTGATTACCGATACGACATTTCGCGATGGGCAGCAGGCCCGGCCACCCTATACAATTGAGCAGATGGTCCAAATTTACGATTTGATGTCGAAGCTGAGCGGACCGAACGGCGTGATTCGGCAGACGGAGTTCTTCCTGTATACGAAGAACGACCGCGAAACGCTGGAGCGCTGCCAGGCGCTGGGGCACACGTATCCCGAATGCACCGGTTGGATTCGTGCAGTCAAGGGCGACTTTCGACTCGTGAAAGAGGCCGGCCTCAAAGAGACAGGTATGCTGACGAGTTGCTCGGATTATCATATCTTTCATAAGTTGAAATTCCGCAGCCGGAAAGAGTGTGTCGACAGCTATTGCGAAGTCGTCGACGCGGCTTTTGAGGCGGGTGTGCGCCCACGTTGTCATCTGGAGGATTTGACGCGTGCCGACATCGAGGGATTCGTGCTGCCGTTCATAGACAGGCTGATGGAGATGAGCCGACAGGTGCCTGAAGAGCAGTCCGTCAAGATCCGGCTGTGTGATACGATGGGCTTCGGCGTCAGCTATCCGGGCGCCGAGCTGCCGCGAAGCATTCCCAAGCTGATATACAAGCTTAATCGCGAGTGCGGCGTGCCAAGCGACAGACTGGAATGGCACGGACATAATGACTTCCATAAGGTGCATACCAACGCGGCAACGGCGTGGCTGTACGGCTGTGACTTTATCAATACGACGCTCTTCGGTTTCGGCGAACGGACCGGCAATCCTCCGCTGGAAGGAGCGATTTTCGAGTATATCGCCCTGAAAGGCGACCTCTGCGGGATCAATACAATGGCAATCACCGAACTGGCCGACTACATGCGGTCGATCGGGCTGCCCATTCCGGATAATTATCCGTTCGCGGGCCGGGCTTTCAACACGACTCGGGCCGGAATTCATGCCGGGGGCCTTCGTCAGGACGAGCAGATATACAATATTTTCGATACGGCAGAACTGTTAGGCCGGCCGCCCCGAGTAGCAATTACCGACAAGAGCGGCGCAGACGGCGTGGCTCACTGGCTCAACGAGTTCTTCGGCTTGAAGGGCGACGACCGGATCAACAAAATCAGAGTTCACAAACTGGCCCGCTGGGTCATCGACCAGTACGATGTAGAAGGCCGTCTGACGGCCATCAGCGACCAGGAGCTTGAGGCTCAAGCTAAAGAACTCTACCCGGACTATTGGGAAAAGTATACAAGCGGGCAATAAACTTGTTATGATATGCAGCTATAAGGCTTTAGCGCTTTAATACTCAGATCCTGATCATGGCTTGAAACGATAAGGTTGGCTATCCAATCTGAGATTGGGCGATAATATGGATAGTTTTGATCGCCGTTTATCGCGGTCTTAGGGTAGGTCTGTATCATCATTCTGGACCGTGTAGCTTTTCATTTATGATCTGATCATTCGGGCGCAATAGATCTCAAGTGCCGGATTGCGCTCCATATTCCCTTGACTTACAAGTAGCGTCCTATAAACGCCGGATACACCTCAGTCTTGCTACTTTCCCGGAATATAATACCAATGACAATAAATAAGGAACATGTTCCAGGCATGTCTTTAGTGTTCTCCAGTGTGTCACCGAACCGCTGATTGTAAAAGTTGAGTTGCGAGCCGCTAACGAGTTAAGAAGCGGTTTTTTACCGGGAAATTCTTGCATTAAAATTAGCTGTACGTGCAAAAGTAACCGAAAAGGAGGAAAAAGGTAGAACAAACATGAAAGATCTGTTAACATAGAGCATTTAAGGGTTTTGGGAATGCTGTCAGGTAATTCAAATAGGCAGTTCCACGTCACATTGGCAGTCCGAGCGGCTGAGGAAATCGGGAATGTAGTCCGTGTAAGTCCTGAATACAGCGATGTGGGCACAAGGAAAAATCAAACGCGATTATTTATGGTAATCTGACTATCATCTTTGGAGAAAGGACCGGATAATCATGAAAGACTCAAAGCAGCATTGGTGCTGTTTTTTAATGATGGCTTGTATGGTCATCTTTGGGACTACGCAACCCGGCATGGGGTTGGTGGTGAGCGAGGTCATGTACCACCCAGCCGATGCAGGGGAAAAACTTGAGTTCGTTGAATTGTATAACAACCGGGCGGTTTTCGAAGACCTCACCGGTTATGCATTCACGGATGGTATTCAGTATGTGTTCGAGCCTGAGACGATTATCAATCCGGGGGGGTACCTGGTTGTGGCTCGTGATCCGGCTGCTCTGAAAGCGGCATACCCAATCAGCAATGTACTGGGCCCTTTTACCGGCCGGCTCGGTAACGACGGTGAACGTATTGAGCTGTCCAACAACAATGGTGAGATTATCATATCATTGCGATACGATGACGAAAGACCCTGGCCGGTCTCGCCCGATGGGGCGGGGCACTCGCTGATTCTTGCCAGGCAGGGCGGCGATCCCGCGGAAGCGTCAACCTGGTCGCCCAGCATGTTTATCGGCGGCACACCGGGCAAGCCTGATGAAGTCCAGGCTGGCCCCGAAGACCCGACTCAGGTGACACTTGTGGACGTGGGCCACACCGGGCGGTATTTCAAAGGGACACATGAACCATCGCTGGGCCCAGGCGGCCAGGCTGCCACGACCTGGACGGAGTTCGGATTCAACGATGATCCTGTCAGGACCGGATGGCTTGAGGGTCCAAGCGGGTATGGATACAGCAACGAGTCCGGCGAGCTGCAGTTTATCGGGACAGAGCTGAATGATATGCAGGGAAACTATATTTCTGTGTATGCCCGTCTGCGGTTCACTCTATCAGCAGAGCAGATTGGCGGCTTGTCTCGCTTGGAGGCTGAGGTTTACTATGATGATGCTTTCGTATTGTATCTGAATGGTGTACGTGTGGCGGACTCCGGGGACATCTCCGGCAATCCGCCTCGATTTGACCAGGGTGGTGGACAGGCTACGGATGACCAAGTCGCTAATGTGAACCTTTCCAATCGGATAAACCTGCTGGTTCCAGGCACCAACGTCCTGGCTATCCAGATTCACAATGCAACCCTCTCCAGCAGCTCCGATTGTGTTGGAACGCCGATCCTCCGTGCAGTTATCGAAGCGCACAAAGGTGCCGTTGATCCCAGTGCCCGCGTTGTAATCAACGAGTTGCTGGCCAACAGCGACGCAGCCACCGGGGCCGACCGGATTGAGCTGTACAACCCTGGTTCGACCGCGGTCGATCTGAGCAACGTTTATCTGAGCGACGATGAGACTGAACTACTAAAGTATAAGATTCCGGATGGTGTCGTGCTGCAGCCCGGTGATTTCCGGGCGGTCAGTGAAGGCGAGTTCGGCTTTGGATTGTCGTCTTCCGGCGAGGCAATTTACGTGACGGCAGCCACTGATGAGATGGTGCCCGTACCGGTTCGCGTGCTGGACGCGGTGGGTTGTGGTGCAATGGAGCCGGAGGTGACCTTAGGCCGGTTCCCGGACGGGGCAGACTCTTTCTGCTTCCTGACTTCGGCAACGTTTGGCAACCCTAATGCCCGGCCGGCGATTAACGACATCGTGATCAACGAAATCATGTATCATCACGGCACGCGGGATGAACGCTACGAGTATATCGAACTTTATAATCGCGGCGCCGGCACGGTCTCGCTTGCCGGATGGTCTTTCACCGACGGCATCAGCTACACCTTCGACGCCGGCACGGAAATGCCGCCGGATTCGTATCTGGTGGTGGCAAAGGATCCGAACTTTATCGCGGGTGTGTATGACAATCTTAATATCGGTTCGAATCTGGTCGGGCCGTACACAGGGGAACTGGATGATCACAGCGAGCGTATCCGGCTGTCGTACCCGTATAAAGACGTAGATCCGCTTAGCGGTGACGTCGACGTCCTGATGATTACGGCAGATGAGGTGACTTATTACGATGGGGGCCGATGGCCGAGCTGGGCCGACGGCCAGGGAGCCAGTCTGGAATTGCGCGATCCTGGCAGCGACAACGATGTGCCCGATGCGTGGGCCGACAGCGACGAGAGCGGCAAGGCTGTTTGGGAGCAATTCTCATTTACCATCAACAGCAATGATTCCAGGTACACACACAATCGTGTGACTGTCTTTGGCCTTCTGCTGCTCAATCGTGGTGAAGTGCTAATCGACGACCTCGAACTGATTATCGGCGGCACGAGCCGCCTCAGCAACGACGGCTTCGAGAGTGGCGAGTCCGGCTGGCGATTTATCGGTAATCACGTTCGCTCATTCGTGACCACGGCGGACCGTCACTCCGGCGCTCGATCACTGCACATGATTGCGACAGGCCACGGCGACCCCGGGGCTAACCGCATCAACCAGTCCTTTTCCGGTGTCACGGCAAGTACGGTGACGTTCCGCGGCTGGGCCAGGTGGCTGCGGGGAACCCGGTTCCTTTTGTTGCGGACGACGAGCGAGCGTTCACCAGTTCAGCCGCCTCGACCGGCGCATTCGTTCGAGTTGACTATGCCACTGAACCTGGGCACGCCGGGCGGGCAAAACACTGCATTTGTTTCCAACCGCGGGCCCGACATCCTCGATGTACAGCATTCGCCCGTTTTGCCGGCCAGTGGTGAGCCGATCGTCGTGACCGCCCGCGTTACCGACAACGACGGCGTAGGAACAGTCACTCTCTTCTATCGCTCAGAAGGCAGCGGAACACTCAGAAGTACGCCTATGCTCGACAACGGTTCCGGCAATGATCCGATCAGTAGAGACGGCATCTACACGGGCACGATTCCAGGCGCCTCCAGCGGCATTATGCGGGCCTTCTACATCGAAGCTTCCGACGGTTCGGTATCAACACGGTTTCCAACCAAACTGGATCCATCGGCGGATGTGCCGGACCGAACCTGCCTGGTGCGCGTCGGTGAAACACCAGTGAACACAAAGTTTGCGACTTACCGGGTCTGGATGTCCAATGACGTCATCGATACGTTTGGATCGCGTCCCAATCTTTCGAACGAGCTGATGGATTGCACATTTGTTTACAACAACACCGAGGTCTTCTATAATTGTGGGATTCGTCACCGCGGTAGCCCATTCCTCCGCAACGGTTCCGGTCGCTCGCCATATCCTTACGAACGTCATGGCTTTCGAATCAACTTCAATCCGGACCGGAAATTCAAGGACCGTGAAGAAATCAATCTCGACGGGATGGAGGGCGGCAGTCGGGGTCCGCTTCAGGAACGCGCCTCGTACTGGTTTTACAAACAAATGGGGCTGCAGTTTTCGATGCAGGAGTACGTGCGTTTAATCATGAACGGACAAACCGCAAATATCTACGAAGACGTTCAGAAAATCGACGGCGATTACATTGACAAGTGGTTTCCGGGTGATAACGAAGGCTACATTCACAAAATCGACGACTACTTCGAGTATTCTGCTGACGGCACGGGATTCTCGAACCTTGATGAAGGGCTTAAGTCCGACTCAAGTCACCCTCGGCTCAAGGAGACCTATCGGTGGGGCTTTGAAAAGCGGTCACATCGCGAGAACGATAACTGGGACCATATTTTGGATTTTGCCGCTGCGTTTAATACACCTTCAAGCAGTACGCGGTATGAGAGTAATGTCGAATCGGTCATTCATCCTGAATACATGGCGCGGGTCCTGGCGATCCGCCACGCCGTCGGTGACTGGGACAGCTACGGATACCGCCGAGGCAAGAATAACTTTTTCTACTATGCCCTGCCGGAGGGTAAATGGTATCTGCTGCCCTGGGACATAGACTTTACGCTCGGTTCGGGTGACGGAGCCAATACGAATCTGTTCTCTGTGAACGCCGGTCAGTTCCCGGAGGTTGATCAGTTCCTCAACTATCCCAAATACCAACGGATGTACCTGCAGGCTTATGCGGAGCTGGTGAACGGTCCGTGGCAGACCTCATACGGAACGGCCGATCCGCCGACGACGTTCGATAAGTTTCTGGATGATGCTGCTAACGCTTTGATTGCCGACGGTCAAGGCAGCGGTCGAAGGGATGCAATCAAACAGTTCGTCCGGAGCCGCCGATCCTACATCTTGACGCAGATCCCGTCTTCTCTAACCTTCGAAATAACGACCAACAGCGGCAGCGATTTCTTTACATCGGCATCGAAGGTGACGATCATAGGTGTTGCCCCGATAGAAGTAGCGGGGATTTCGGTGAATGGCACGTCCGTACCGGCGGAATTCTCGGGCAACAGTGTGTTCGAAGTGGATGTCGAAATCGCAGAGGGCCTGAATCTGCTTAATCTTCAGGGATTAAACGGTGTTGGAAATCCAGTAACCGGCGCTACGGATTCCATTACGGTAACCCGCATCATACCTTGTGTGATTACCTCGGTAACACGGAATCAGGTGTATAATGATGGTACAATACAGCTCACGATAAACGGAAGCGGCTTTGAGCCGGGATCGGCCACCTCAGTTGCGCTAACCCTACTCTCGGAAGAAGTCGGTTTTGACGCCCTTTACGTCCAGAGCACTCAGGCGTTTGACCGAATTGATGCGGCGACGCTTATGCTGGACGATCTAACTCGCGGCGTTGGGAATCCTATCCATGCAGTTCATGAATGGATCAATCTTTGGAATACCGGTGGTCATGGATTATTCACCACCAACGAACATAGGTTCGCACCGCCGTTCCAAAGGGGCGCCGACAACTTCGCGGTGCGGTTTACGGGCTATATTTTCGCCCCTTCTCCGGGAGTGCGGTACTTCGGCGTGAACTGTGACGACGGATTCAGCTTGTGGATAGACGGTCAACTCGTCGGGGAATATGCGGATCCTCATAATCCGGCCACAACTGATGTGACGCAAAATCGAACCGATGGTACAATGACATTCGACTTTCCGGTCGATGGCAGTTACTATTTGGTCCTCGATTACTATGAAAATAACGCGGGAGAAGAAATCGAGTTCTTCCAGACCAGCTCGATGGGCGCTGATCGTCGATTGATTAATGTCGACTCCGAGCTGGTTGTCTTCCGGGACAACGACACGACAATTGAGGCGACCAACATTGTGATTGTGGACGAGAACACGATTACCTGCCAGGTCGATCTGGATGGCGCTGAGCCTGGTGTATGGAACGTGGTTGTAACGCCGGAGTATGGCGATTCCGCACGGTGCGTTCTGCCCGGCGCAGTGCAGATCATCAGCCAATAAACCTGTGCGGTAGAGTAGACGCTCTGATCAAGCGAGTTGCTTAAATCAAGGCTTGTTCCGTTTAGAAATTTTGTTCTATTTCTAACGGGCTTTAATGACTTTCTGTTCTTTGAAGACTTTGCCGGTCATGTAATCTGTGAAGGTTACCTTGACGGTTAACGGTTCTTCCAGAATCTCAATTTTGTCGGCTACTTCGAATGTCAATCTGTAGTTGATGGTTACCAACGTCGCGAACCAGAGCTTTTTCAGCTCACCAGGCTCTACTTTCCACTCACCGAGCAGGGCTTGGCCGTCGGTTTTGTTCAGGTCCCATAGCTGGACGTCCACGGCGCCAACCGCTTTTATTGTGTCACCCTGTTCGTCGACCGGTTGTATATAGACAATCAGCTTTTCCTTCTTGCCGTCTTTGTCTTTATCAAAGAAGCCTGTATACCTGCCAATCTTGACAATCTCAAGCCGATTGAGGTTTTCGAGCCTAACATTCTCAGGTAAGCCGGACAGTACCTGTATTTGATCTTTCAATTGTATGTTCTCGGCATTGGACTGTTCGATTTGCTCTTGGGATTTTTTGTTTTCCTGCGTTAGTTGCTCGATTTTCGTGGCCAGCGATTCTTTGTTATTAGGAGTTGCACAGCCTGCGACCAAAAGGAGAAAAATCAAAAAACAAAAAGCAAAATGTGAAATTGATGAAGTCATCAACGCTTTGTGCTGATTCCACAATTTTGATATTGGACATTGGGCGTTCATTATTCCTGTTCCGGCTCCTGATCCCTGACGATTTCGGGCGCCTTTTGCAGTACCCTGTCGGCTAATCCGTATTCGATCGCTTCGGCTGCGTCGAGCCAGAGATTTCGGTCACAATCTTTTTCAACTTTATCGGTGGTTTGGCCCGTATGCTGTGACAAGATATCGTAAAGACGAGCACGCAGCCGTAATATTTCCTTTGCTTCGATATCCAGATCGGTAGCCGGCCCTATCAATTGCCCTGATATCAACGGCTGGTGCAGGAGGACCCTGTTGCTGGCTAACAGGAACCGCTTGCCTGCATGGCCGCCGGCCAATAACAC
>JBARRE010000852.1:0-2792 GCA_049644065.1 Sedimentisphaerales bacterium
AAAGAAGCTGTCGGCGGTATCTCACGCGAGTTTTACCGCCGGGTCAAGAAACATTATGACAAAGCCGGGGCCTGGAAATATCAAAAGCCCGAAGAATATTCGCGATATCGCCGTGACGACGATGCCATGTGGGTCTTTGAGCCGCACGTAGCAGAGCAAACCTTCGAAGAGCTTGTGGCCGAGTACAAAATTCCCGTCCACCGGGACCAGTGGCTCAAACGCAAAGCAGGCGTTACGAAAGACGGCCCGCGCATCGTTTCTATCACCATGCTCAGCGGCAAAACTTACCGGGGCAGGATATTTATCGATGCAACTTACGAAGGCGACCTCATGGCCGGAGCAGGTGTGAGCTACCATGTCGGTCGCGAAGGCAACCAGGCGTACGGCGAAACCTTGAACGGCGTCCAGACGCGTAATGCAACCAGCCACCAGTTTGAAAAACCCGTCGATCCGTACATCAAACTTGGCGACCCGGCCGGCGGGCTTTTGCCTCTAATCCACGCCGGAAGCCCGGGTAAGGAAGGCCACGGCGACCACCGAATTCAGGCGTACAACTTCCGTATGTGTCTGACAAAAGTGCCGGAGAATCGTGTGGCCTTTCCTAAGCCGGACAACTATGACCCGATGCAATACGAGCTACTGGCCCGTTATCTCGACAAAGGCTGGCGGGCCATATTTGCCAAGTTCGATCCTGCTCCGAACGCCAAGACCGACACCAACAATCACGGCGCCTTCTCGACTGATAACATCGGCATGAATTATGACTACCCCGAAGGCAGCTACGAGCGACGGCGGGAAATTCTCGAAGAGCACGAGGATTATCAGAAGGGACTGATGTGGTTCCTCGCCTATGACCCGCGCGTCCCGGCGGATGTGCGAGAGAAAACGAGCCAGTGGGGTCTGGCAAAGGACGAATTCACCGACAACGACCACTGGCCCCACCAGATTTACGTCCGCGAGGCCCGGCGGATGATTAGCGATTTCGTCACGACCGAGCTGCACCTGCGGCGGAAAAAACCGACGCCGAAACCCGTCGGCATGGGCTCTTACAATATGGACTCTCACAATGTCCAACGCTACGTCGATAAGGCAGGCCATGCCCGCAATGAGGGCGACATCCAGATCAATCCCGGCGGCCCCTATCCAATCTCTTACGGCGCGCTCGTGCCGAAGGTCTCCGAATGCACGAATCTGCTCGTGCCGGTCTGCGTTTCTTCATCGCATATCGCGTACGGCTCGATTCGCATGGAGCCTGTCTTCATGGTTCTCGGCCAGTCCGCCGCGACCGCCGCCGTTATTGCGATAGACGACAAAATAAATGTACAGGACGTCGATTACTCCAGGCTACGAGCGCATCTGCTCGCCGATGGCCAGGTGCTGGAACTACCCTAAGCCCAGCCGATGTCGTAGGGTGGCGGCTCGCCCCACCAAATTCTAAACCTGTCCTGAGTCTGGTCGGAGGATACGCTTAATCCTTCACGCGATACGCTATACGCAATACGATATACGATATACGAATTAATTATCAAGCACAACTCATCGAAAAATGTACTGTACGACATTAAATCCCCAAATAGGTAAACGTCCCTAATATTATTTAATATGCCGGCCTTCGGCCGGAAATCCTAAGCACTAAGCTCTAAATCCTAACCCGGCGTAGCCGGAACCAAAAAGGTTATTGAAATTCTTATTTCTGTATCATAGAATAACGCTCTATTAAACACCCCACAAAGGGGAATATTTGCGTCTGAGTCCAACGCATTCTATCACCTGATAATCTCAGGAGGCTTTAAGCCAAAACCTTTTCAAATGGACTCCATAGTACAGTTTTGTTTTGTTAGCCCCTTCAACCCAGTTTGGGGGAAAGGGGGTTTTTTACTCTCAATTCAAACTTTTGTGACCATTTTGCGCACAATTTCATTTGTAAGAGACTAAATAAAAGGCATAGGAGCCAAATGACAGATCCGAAGGCACGTTTGACAGGGTACGTTTGAAAAAACAAAGCCAATATTGGGAAGGGCAAAATGAACACAAGGCCAGTTATAACAAGCAATTAAGGCAAAAAAGCATGATTTGGCAGCACATGAAAACAAAGCCAATCAAAGCCAATTTCGGCCCGAATCATGCGGTAAGGATTTAGAAAACAGAGAATACTCTTGTGAGCAAAGATGGTGATAGGCTAAAATGACGCTTCTAAAAATCAACCGGCTGCACAGTGCGGCCAGGATGCTAAACAAAAAATCAGGAGGTTAGCTATGAAGTGGATGATCCGAAGTTTGCTGATTATTACAGTCGCCCTTTGTGCCGCTCCGGCCTTTGGCGTCGAAGGCATCGAAATTGTCCCGGATGTCGTGTACGGGCATAAGCACGGCATGGCCCTGACATTCGATGTGTACAAGCCCAAACAAGCTAATGGAACGGGCATTCTGTTCATCGTCAGCGGCGGTTGGTACTCCAACTGGCGCCCGCCGGAGCAGAGCATCGGATGGTTCAAGCCGATGCTCGACAAAGGCTTTACCGTATTTGCCGTACGTCACGGCAGCAGTCCCAAGTACGTCATCCCGGAGATCATCGAGGACGTACGCCGCAGCGTGCGTTTTATCCGCCTGCGGGCCAGGGATTTCGGCGTCGATCCCGAGCGTTTAGGTGTTGCCGGCGCCAGTGCCGGCGGGCACCTGTCTTTGATGCTGGGCACCGCATCAGACAAAGGCGATCCCAATGCGAAAGACGAAGTTCTTAGGGGCACCGATCGAGTCGCCGCTGGTGTGGCTTATTTTCCGCCGACCGATCTC
>JBARRE010000853.1:0-7680 GCA_049644065.1 Sedimentisphaerales bacterium
TAATTCCCCCCGTCTCCTTTCTTCTTAATCGTGATGACCGGTGGATTAGTCTTTGAGAACTTGCTTCCCTCGACCTTCATCCGGCCACTGTACTTCGCGCTCAGCAACTCGTGATTGGCATTGAAGAAGCACACCCTACGTACCACCTGATCATATAAGCTTTATCGGCTTATGACGATCTTTACAATCGCAGGGCCGGTCGTTCCATATTTTCTACCTGGCCAAGAAGTAGATGCCTCCATACTAAATCACCCGCCTGAACCAATGCCGTTAGGCGGCGGGGAAGGTCGGGTGGATTAAGTTATTGGAAGTTTATATTCTATTATTGGATAACAGTCGATTCCACGAAAAGTAAACGTTGGTCTTACAGCCAATTCGTTTTCTGTAGAAAGCCTACGCCATTTGTTTTCAACCTCAACAACATCTAATCCGAATTCAAAGCTATTTGTGGTAAAACTATCTGTAATCTCATTAGCAAAGCCTTGCACTTTTTCAAGCGGTATATTTCCAAAGAATAATTTCCTGTTTACAACGACACGGGCAGTAATTTCAACAGGGCCATAAAAAGCGCGACCAACTCTTGTATACGCATCTTCTTCATTGAATTCTAAATTTTTGTGTTCACCCACTTCTTGAGGCAGCTTTCCTGAATTCCAAGCTTTTATAAGCAAATTTAAGAGCAAATCGTTAAAACTATGGTCTTGTTTGTAGATTTCCAGATATCTTGGATCACAAGCAGGCATTTTAAATGGTGTTGGGGCGGAATGTCGAAAACAGAAGTTGAGTGTTTTTATGTATCTGAAATCACATAAAGCAGGTAAACCTATTTTCAGCTTTATATCGGGATTTTCTGTATCAACAACCCTAAATAAATCAATCCCTTTTTCTTTTGCTCTATTCTTAGCGCCATCCGTAAATCCTGCATTGCAAATCAGTGCTCCTTTATTAGCACCAACATCCTCAAACATATCAATGAATTGTCCAATATCCGCGATATCTACAGGGTTTTTCCAGTCCTTGCAGTCAACTATTACAAGTACACTGAATTGACCAATATTATACCGTACCACAATGTCTATTTGGCGTTCTGTATTTGATTTACCCAATATTTTTTCGTCATGAGTAATTCGTGCATTTGGGGCGAAGTTTTTTTGTATAGAGGCTACTGCTTCTTCAAATCTCCTCCATTTTGGCTTCTTATTGTTTTTCATTTTACTTTCATCCAACATCACGCTCAGCCGCTGCGTTCCACGCGGTCGGCTGGAGCAGATTGTTCGGTATCTTCTTCTTTCGTCTCGGGCATTAAGTACTGAGTGACTCGCTTTATGATGACCTTGCCTAAGCCCCTGTGATCCGTGGCTTTCCAGCCGCGGTTAATATCGATTACAGGCTTGCCCCTTCCAGCAGTAACATACGCAGGTGGCTCTATTCGAAACTGGATAGGCCAAGAGCGATCCTCAGCAAGCTTCGTGAAGTCCAACACAACTGGATCGGATGATCGAAAGTGAAGATCGTCACCGTACTGCCACATTCCCCAGTTGATTTGATATCTGTGGGTTTTGTCAACATGCTCAAGTCTTGGATAGATCTTGATCCAGACATGCCCGCGAAAACGAGGAGGATGTATGAATTCCCAATCTTGCTGATATCTCCTTCCAAGCAAACACTCAAGATTGTCAACTATCGTGTGAAGTCCTTTACTCCACTCCATCCACTTCTTATCCCTTAAGAACGGATGTCGTTCAAGTATCTTTTCTTTGTTGGCAATAAAAACAGGCAGGACTCGTATTTCTCCGGTCTCGATTTCTCTGGTCAGCGCAGCCCTCAGTTCAGCTTCGGGCCATTTTCGAGATAGAAAAGCATCTGATAGGAATACCATTACAAACCGCGACTGCTCAAGGCCCTGAGAGATCAAATGAAGCAGCGAATGCCCCCACTTTAACTCAGCCTCGTCAAGCCAGTAGGATATTTCTCTTGCTTCGATCAGCCTAGTGAGTGGAACAACGTATTCTTCTTTGTCCGCATTGGCATGCGAAAGAAATACATCGCGTGTGGTCTCGTGTGTCTTCACTTTAAATTAACAAGTTCTGCTCCGACTAATATAATAATATACAACACTTTTCGTCAGCAATTTAGTCTAACGGAAATAGAATCTCAACATTCTTGTATGGTTGGCCCTGCGGTCTTGTCTTAGGCTCTCTCGTCAATAACCATCCACAAGGCATATATTATCACATTCCATTCTGTTTATCACGTCTTTTCTGGGAGAATTAAGGGTGTCCGGTACGAATTGCGGTTCCTTAAGCCGTATATCGGTCTTTTTCGTAATTATTGGAGGTTTTAGCCGCCGATTAACGTTTACGGAACGGCTGTATCGCGGCAAGATTTTCGGCGGAACTCGGCCGAGGCCGGGCATATAATCGTATCTCACGCCACTGCCACATCCTTGCACAAATAGACGTCTTGGATGGCGTGAAACAGCTCGATTCCTTTTTTCATTGGCTTCTGGAACGCTTTTCTGCCGGTTATCAGGCCGATTCCGCCGGCCCTTTTGTTGATTACGGCGGTTTTTACAACCTGGGCCAGGTCGTCCTTGCCGGAAGCCCCTCCCGAGTTGATTAATCCGATTCTGCCCATGTAGTTGTTCACTACCTGATATCGTGTCAAATCGATGGGGTGCTTGGAATTTAGCTGCGTGTACATTTTCTCGCTGAACTTCCCGTAGCTCCCCTGCTTGTTCAATGCCTTGTAGCCGCCGTCACAGACGGGCTGCTTCTGCTTGATTATGTCGGCCTGCATGGTCGCGCCGAGGTGGTTGGCCTGTCCGGTCATGTCGGAGCTGAGGTGATAATCCACCCCATCGACTTTGAATGCCGGGTTGCGCTGATAGCACCAGAGAATAGTCACCAATCCAAGCTCATGGGCCTTATGAAAGACCTCGCTGATTTCTTTGATCTGCCGGCCGCTCTCGGCTGAGCCGAAGTAAATCGTCGCTCCGACCGCGACGGCACCCATATCGAAAGCCTGTTTGACATTGGCAAACAGTATCTGGTCGAATGTGTTCGGATAGCTGAGCAATTCGTTGTGGTTGAGCTTGACGATGAAAGGTATCTTGTGAGCGTATTTCCTCGATACACTGCCGAGCACTCCCACGGTCGAAGCTACAGCGTTACAGCCCGCTTCGAGAGCCAGCTTAACGATATTCTCGCCGTCGAAATAGATGGGATTCGGAGCAAAAGAGGCCCCGGCGGAATGCTCGATGCCCTGGTCCACGGGCAGGATCGAAAGATAACCCGTGCCGGCGAGCCTTCCCGTGTTGAACAGGAGCTGCATATTCCTCAGCACCGGGTTCGGCCTGTCGGACAGTGCCAGGATTCTGTCAATCCAGTCGGGGCCGGGAACATGAAGCTGGTCCTTTTTCACCTTGGGCGTTTTAAAGCCGAGCAGATAATCGCTGTCTTTGCCCAGTATCTCTTCGATTTTTTCCACGTTCATTTGAAACTCCTTCCAGGATTAATATTCAGTTATTGTTCCGATCGCAAATCTAAAGCCGCATTTTATATGTCTCTATCAGATTTTTCAATTCCTTCTTATCGAGGTCACGTTCATACAGCGGAGTTTGTTTTTCTTCGTAGATTCCGACATTTTCTTCGAAGGATGGTTTTTGCGGACTCTCATAGAAAATGCCGAGCGGCAGCTTTTCGGTTTCGGTCGCCTTCTCGAAAGCCTTCTGCCTGTCCGATGGATCGTGGTCATCGAGATTGTACGTATGCTCCTTGAACCACTGAATCGTATTGATCCTGTTGAATGTAACACATGGCTGAAATATGTCGACGAGCGCGTAGCCGTTATGCTCGATTGCCTTCTTCAGAATATCCGTCGTTCGCTCGATGTCACCGGCGAAGGCTCTTGCGACGAAGCTCACGTCCAGGGCGATGGCAACCGCCAGCGGATTGAACGGTTCGAGGAAGACGCCGCCGACCTGGACAGGAGTAACAAAGCCCTTCTGGCTGGTTGGTGACGCCTGGCCTTTGGTCAGGCCGTAGACCATATTGTTGTGAACGATATTGGTGATATTCGGGTTTCGGCGTATCGTATGGATAAAGTGGTTGCCGCCCTCGCCGTACATATCGCCGTCGCCGCTTTCGGCGATCACGGTCAGCGACGGATTGGCGGCTTTGATCGCCGTTGCCGCCGGGAGGGCGCGGCCGTGCAGACCGTTGAAGAGGTTCGCCTTGATGTAATGGGGAATCTTTGCCGCCTGGCCGATCCCCGAAACAAGAACTAAATCCACCGGCTTGATTTGCAGCTCGGCCAGGGCGCGCTTCAGCGTCTTGAGAATGGGAAAATTGCCGCAGCCCGGGCACCAGGCAATGTCAATATCGTTCATATCGAAAACTTTAGTATCCACAGCTTCATTCCTAATTCAATACATCTTTCAACTTTTCGGCCAGCTCTTCGACGAAAAAACTCAGGCCGTTATATTTGAGAACCTTCTTGTCGATATCGATTCCCGTGTGGAGTTTTATCAGCTTGGCGAATTGAGAAGTGGCGTTGTTCTCCACGATGATTGTCTTTTCGGCTTTTTGCAGATAACCGGCGGTTTCATCCGGCAGCGGAAATACCTGTTTGAAATGCAGCAATGCCACGTCGTCTCTGCCGAGTTTTCGCACGGCTTCTTCTGCAATGTTGTGCGTTGAGCCCCAGCACACAATAAGGTTCTTATAATTCTTCGCCCCGGTCAGCTCCGGCGGGATGTTGTCTTTTTTCAGCAGTTCTCCTTTATTGAGCCTTTTATCAACCATCTTGATTCTCAGGTCGAGGTCTTCGGTGATATGCCCCTCCGTGCCGTGCTCGTCGCTATCCACGGCAACCAATCCCTCTCCGAAGCCGGGCACGCCCCTTGGTGAGATGCCGCTCTTTGTAAATGCGTATCTGCAGTAGTCTTTTTTTGTCCGGGTGATATGCCTTTCAATTTTCGATTGAGACAAATCAGGAGCAGATGTGTTGTAGTAGGAATCCATGAAATACTGATCGGTGAGAATAAAGACCGGCACCTGATATTTGTCGGCCAAATTGAATGCTCTCTGCGTAAGGCTGAAAGCATCTTCAATCTTTCCGGGGGCAAAAATAATTCGTGGGAACTCGCCGTGCCCGGCATAAAGAGCAAGTTCCAGGTCGCCTTGTTCGGTCCGCGTGGGCAGCCCGGTGGCCGGGCCCGGCCTCTGGGCCAGATGGACGACTATCGGACTCTCCAGCATGCCGGCCAGACTCACGCCCTCGGTCATCAGGGCAAAGCCGCCGCCGGAGGTTGTCACCATGGCCCGCGCGCCGGCGTACCACGCCCCGAGCCCCATGTTAATCGCCGCGATCTCGTCTTCGGCCTGCTCGGCAATGATATCGAAAGTTTTGGCGTGCTTAGCGAGAAACACCAATACGCTCGTCGACGGGGACATCGGGTAGGAGGCGATGAAATTGCAGCCTCCGGCGATGGCTCCAAGGGCCACTGCTTCGCCGCCGCTCAGAAGAACCTGGTCTTCGACGTCGGCGCCACCGACAATATTAAAACTAATTTTAGAGGACCCGACCAGACCGGCGCCGAACTCGAAGCCCTTCTTCAACGCGGCGAGGTTTTTTTGCACTATGTCTGCGGACTTGGCGGAGAAAAACTTTTCGACGTATTTGCCCGCCATCGTCAGTTCGACTCCGAAAAGGCCGGCAATAGTCCCGACGGCAACGACGTTGGAATAAATCTTATCGCCGATTTCGGCCGCCGTCCCGGTAAAGGGAACATCGACAAACTTGTGCCTGGTTTGTTTAATATCCTCTCCGATCATTTCTTTGTCCGCCAGGATAATCGTCCGGGCGGAGATGTTGCGCTCGACGTGCTGCAAGGCGCCGCTGTTCAGAGGGACAAGAATATCGATTGTGCTCATCGCGGCACGGACAGGCCCCGAACCTATCCGGATGCTGGTGGAGTTCGTTCCCCCGCGAATGCGGGACATGTACTCTTTTGTCGCGAAAACGTTATAGCCGGCGAGTTTGAAGATTCGCGTCAAGAGGTGCTCGACCGTCTGGATGCCCTGCCCGGCCTGCCCGCACAAAACAATCGATACGCTTTCGGGATTGTGTGGTGATAATCCTTTGCTCATTAGATCCCTGCCTATTCAATCAACCAATAAATGTTCTTGGCTGTGACTGCCGACAAAAATGCTTTATTAATTCTATGCCTGCATTTTCGTTTTGTTCACTTTTTCTAACTACCAAAGAATATATCATCCATCATAAAATTCAATCTTTTTGTCTGTTTTCTCAAACCGATTACTCATTGAGGTTTATCAATGAAATGAGAATAAAATGCGGATTTATGTTGTTGATGCTTTTCCGGATGTTAAACCTTTGTATTTATCAGAAATTCAGGATATGCTTTGTTGACTTAAACATAAATATAAATCGTAGTTAAAGAGTAATTTCAAGCAAAGGAGAATAGAATTATGAAACTAAGACGGCTTACTTTTATAGTGATTTTGGTTTCCACTTTATATATTTTTACGGCTGCCGGTATTTTTGCCGGAGAAAGAGATGCTTCCTCATCCAATCTTTCGGTTAAATGGGGAGAGCTTACCGCACCCGATTTTATTAAAGCCGTGGAAAAATCCGGCGGGGTCTGCCTTATTCCGATAGGCGTATTCGAAAAGCACGGGCCGCATTTGCCGCTGGGGACAGATTTAATCGACGTTAGGGAAGTTGCCCTGCGTGCGGCGAAAAAAGAATACGCCCTTGTCTTTCCGGAATACTACTTCAGCCAGATATTAGAAGCAAAACACCAGCCCGGAACGATTGCATACAGCCCGAAGCTCATCTGGGATATCCTGCAGGAGACGTGTGAAGAAATTTCCCGTAACGGAATCAAGAAAATTATCATGGTGAACGGACATGGCGGAAACAATAGCTTTTTGCCCTTTTTCGGCCTGTCGCAGCTTGAAAAACAGCGTGACTACTGCGTTGTATTGTTCAAGCCCGAAGCGAGTCCGGAGGTTGCAGAAAAAGTAAAAAAGCTCAAAGAGTCCAAAAACGGCGGACATGCGGGGGAAACCGAGACCTCGACGATGCAGGTTTCAAGGCCCGACCTCGTGCATAAAGACCGGGCCAAAGATCAGTCCGGTGAAGACCTGGCGCGCTTAAAACACATCCCCACCAACTTCACGGGAATATTCTGGTATGCTCAATTCCCGAACCACTACGCCGGGGACGGCAGCTATGCCAAACCCGAGCTTGGCGAATTATTGATAAACTCTCAGGCCGAGCAGCTTGTCGAATTGATTAAGGTTCTGAAAAAAGACGATGCTATTTTAGATCTACAGAACCGGTTTTACAAAGAATCGGAAAATCCGCTCAAGACGAAGCAGTAATATAGATGAGGCCCGAAAAAAGTGGTTTCGAAATACTTTGCGCTGCTGCTTTTAAGTGCAGTTGTTCCTGTTATTCGGCCTGCGTATGGCGAGACGTTTTCGTTTGCCGTCATTGCGGACCCACACATCAGCGGAAATCCGGACCACATAGCAAAATTCGAGACTGCGATTGACTGGATCATCAGCAATAAGGAAAGTAAAGACATCGAACTGACTTTCGTATTGGGTGATATTGCATGGGGCGGCACCAAAGGCAATCGAAATCTTG
>JBARRE010000854.1:0-3061 GCA_049644065.1 Sedimentisphaerales bacterium
AAAGGCATAAATTTTGAGAGAAATACGTATGAAAAAAGTATACATAGCACAAGATCCCCCTGATGCTCATTTTGTTGCGGGAATACTTCAAGAATATGGAATTTCATGCGAGATTCGCGGCGAAGAAATGGAGACGCAATATACCGACTGCTGGCAATGCGGAACGAGTCGACCGGAAGAAACTGAAAATTGAAAAACCAGGGAAAGGAGAATAGAGCATATGTCACGAACATTAATAACAGGACTTGTCTTTTCGGCTGTCACGATAGTTACCGTCCTGGCTATATCTCCGGGCGGTATGTATCCGGGCGGTCTCAATGTAGCGCAGGCGGCCGGAGCATCCGAGCCGGGCGCCGCCGAAGGGCGAAATAGCCTCGAAAACGAGCTGCAACAGCTCCTGACCGAACGCAAGAGATTGCTGAGTCGTATCGTTGAATCAATGAAAATATTCCTCGAATCAGGCAGGGTCGGTCTTGAGGAGTACCGGGACGCAAACGTAGCGCTGCTGCGCGCGGAAATGGACCTGTGCAAAACCCGTGACGACCGTCTGAAAATCCTTGAGAAAATCATCCAGTTCCACACAGAATGCGAAGCTTGGGCGGCAAGAAGAGCCGCTGAAGGACGGGCCACTGAAATGGGTGTGAACAGAGCAAAGTTAGCAACGCTGGCGGTTCAGGTTGAGCTGGCCCGGGAAAAACTGAAAGGGCAATCTCCCGAACGATAGAAACGACAAGCCGAATTATACCAATTCTGATTAAGATATGCACCTTTGTCATTTCGACCGGAGGGCCACGAAGTGGCCGAAGTGGAGAAATCTATTAAATAAATAACTCAAGCTGACCGTTTTAGAGTCGAATGTTATGGCAGTTTGTTCAATTATAACAACTAACACAATCTGTCATTCCCGCGAAAGCGGGAATCCACTACAACCGTTACGTTCCTGGATCCCTGCTTTCGCAGGGATGACAGAGTGAACCGGTCAGTTTGAGTAAATAACAGATTTCTCGACTCCGCTTCGCTGCGCTCGAAATGACTCATATAAGCGCATTTATTATGTATAATTGGTATTGTTTAATTTTCAGGCACTGAGCTTAGAGCCGTGCTCTTCCATATCTTGTCCGAATCGCCCGTGTAAATATCTGCTTTGATTCCCGCGTCCGATACATTAATGACGGCATATCCGGGGAAATTCGCAAACTCGAAGTGTTCTATATACGGCTTCTCATCTTCGAGCATCTTCTGCCGCTGCTGCTTTGTATCGGGCTGAAATTCAGGTTCGAGTTCCAGAATCGCAGCGCCATAATTCTCGACGCCTTCAAAGTGATTTCTCACCGATATGTTCGGCGAATCGATAACGCTGTTCATGCTGAACTGCATAAACGCTCCCGCGGGCGTTTTTCGTACGACAACGCTGTACTTGTGCAGGTGCCCGGTCAGCAGCACAACTTTATACTTACCGAGTATATTGAGGAATCTCTCGCGTACGTCTTTCTCTTTGTCTCTTGAAAAAAGATGCCACGTGGACCTCGCGTTATAAGGAACCGCGGGAGGGTGCATTACGACAATCGCATGGCGATGTTTGTTGCCGCTAAGAGTTTTCTCCAGCCAGTCGAGCTTGTTGTTGTGATATGCATCGAAGAAAACAAACAGATCCGGCCCTTGCATAAAAAAGAAAGATGCAGAATCTATTTTCTTTCCACATTCTTCCGACAACCACGACAGCATCACATTGTCATAGGCCTCCCTGGCCCCGGGGCCGGTGATATCGTGATTGCCCTTGACGGCAACGAATTTAGTCTCAGGTATATACTTGCGAATAATCTCCCTGGCATCTTTGAATTGAGTCTCCTGCAGCTCGCGGCTGCCGCACAATCCCTCGGTAAGATCGCCGCCCTGGACAACCATCTTTATCCGGCCGTCACTGGATTCTATAGACGTCTGGATTCGCCTTAGAAGGCCGGGAGCGTATTTCTCCGTATTTTCGACGTACCCTTCTATCTGCCTGATATCGTTCGGCTTGTCGGCCTTCACCCACTCGAAATCGTGATGAGCCATCTTGTCGAAATGCATATCACCAAGATATACGAATGAATACGCCGGACCGGGCTTATTGTCCTGAGCGCCGGCCATGACAGGGGCCGAGGCGAAAATGTGTACAAACAGTATTACCGTTATCACTATACTTTTTCTGCCGAACAATTGCATTGCAAACTCCTAAAATGATATTTCCGTAACTCAAACTGACCGTTTTTGAAACGAGTGAAATAGTAAGTCGTTCAGTGACAACACTATAACACAATTTGTCATTCCCGCGAAAGCGGGAATCCATAATACCCATTATGTTCATGGATCCCTGCTTTCACAGGGATGACAGCGCGTGTCGGTCAGTTTGAGTCCATAATATGAATATATTGACGTTACCTCAAGTCGATAAGAATATTGTTTTTGTTGGTATTGAACTCATCGAACGTAGCATCACCTATATGTCCATCCACAAATGTCACGTTCCCCCTTCCGCGGTGCCTGCATGCGGGCTGCTCATTCGGATTTCCCGTTTTGGTGAGATCGAACGGCTGAAACGGGTATAGCTTGCACCACGGGCTGTAATTGAAAGAGCCATCGCCCATAGGCCGGCCGCAATCACCGATGAGAAACGCGGAGGCGGAGTTCTTTAAATCAGCAAATTTTGGAGTTGCCTTCCTGTTTGCATAGTTCATGAGCCACTGGTTCACGCCGTAACCTCCGCCCCACGTGGCCCGCCATGATTCTGCATAAATCTGGTTTCTTTTTACCGTTGGGCATCTCCATATACCCTCAGTGTAATTTACAAAGAGCGGAGGCTCTTCGCTCTCGACGCTTCCATCGGGCACCAGGCCCGTTTCCGCCAGCCTTTCGTACCAGTGCTTTCCGACATACCGTCTCGGATCGGTTCCTCCCCCGGTCACCGGATCGGTATCGCCGAGAGGAGGTAATTTTTCATCGTTTTGCATCGCATAACTCAACAACGCAAGACCGAGATTCTTCAGATTGAACCTGCAGGATATGTTTCTCGCCTGTTCAC
>JBARRE010000855.1:0-24467 GCA_049644065.1 Sedimentisphaerales bacterium
CACCACGGTCTGTGCGTTTCTGCCGATGATGTTCTGGCCGGGAGTCATGGGCGATTTCATGAAGTACCTGCCCATCACGCTGACCCTTGGCTTGTTGGCCTCGCTTTTTGTGGGGCTTGTATTCAACCCGGCGATCTGCTCTGTCTGGGCTGGTCGCTCACCGACGCCACGACAGACCGACCACTGGTTCATTCGGGGTTACAGCAGGCTTCTGCATACCGGACTGAATAATCCGGGCCTGACTTTGTTTTTGGCGTTCTGCCTACTGGTTGCTATTGCTACCTTGTATGGCAAGATCGGAAAAGGAACGGAATTCTTTCCGGAAGGCGACCCGGAGCGCGCTATGATCAGCATACGCGCCCCGCAAGGCACAAACATTCATGAGACCGACCGGATCGCACGCCTGATAGAGGACCGTGTCCAGCCATATAAGCAGTGGCTCAAACACATCGTAACGAACGTGGGCTCTGGTGGGGGCGGTAACAACAATCTCATAGCCAGCACCGGTGGTCCTCACCTGGCCAACATTACACTCGTTTTCTATGACTTCGCCGAGCGCGAGCGGCCTTCTGTGGAAGTCATCGCTGAGGTTCGCCAGGCGATAGCCGACATCGCGGGTGCTGAGATTCAGGTCGAGAAGGAAGAAATGGGCCCGCCGACCGGTGCGGCCATTTCAGTCCGTGTCGTTGGAGAAGACTTCAAAACACTCGAACGCCTCAGCGAGCAGGCCAAGCGCATGATCTCCGATGTACCCAACATTGTCAACTTGCGCAGCGATCTGGAGGCCACTCGTCCGGAACTGGCCTTTATCGTTGACCGTCGCATCGCGATGCTTCTCGGCGTCAACACAGCTACCGTGGGCAACTTTTTAAAAATGGCGATCTTCGGAACCAAAGTCGGGACCTATCGTGAGTTCAACGATGAGTACGACATAACCGTGCGTCTGCCGCTGGCCGAGCGGATCAACATCGATGACATGTATCGGCTGCAGGTTCCCAACGCCACCGGCAAGGCAATTCTGCTCAGCTCGCTGGGAAGGTTTGAATACCAGGGCGGATTCGGCACAGTCAATCGAGTCGACCAGAAACGCATTGTCACGCTTACCGCCGGAGCCGAGGGACGCCTCAGCACCGAGGTTCTGTCAGACGTTCAGAAGCGTATGGAGACGCTTGAGTTGCCGCCCGGCTACGAAATCCGATACGCCGGCGAAAAGGAAGAACAGGATGAAGCGGCGGCGTTTCTCTCCAAGGCGTTTGGTATCGCTCTTCTGCTGGTTATCATGGTTCTGGTAATTCAGTTCAACTCCCTCATGATTCCGTTGATTATCATGACCACGGTCGTGCTTTCACTAATCGGCGCTCTGGCTGGTTTACTGATCTGCGGTTTGCCCTTCGGCATCATCATGACGGGAATCGGCGTTATCAGCCTGGCCGGTGTGGTAGTGAATAACGCGATAGTATTGCTCGCCTACACGCGCCAATTACAGCAGAAGGGACTGGACCTCGTTTCCGCTGCCGCTGAGGCCGGCGAAACGCGCCTGCGGCCTGTAATGTTGACGGCGATGACTACAATTACCGGCCTGATTCCTATGGCTGTCGGCATCTCCTTCGACATCCATACGTTAACGTTGGCGACCCGGAGTGAATCCACGCAGATGTGGCGCAACATGGCGGTAGTCGTCATCTTCGGCCTGGGCTTTGCAACGATCCTGACGCTGGTTGTCGTCCCATCGCTCTACGTCATGCTCAGCCGGCTCTGGCACCGGCTGGGATTCCAGGAAGTTGATGCCAAACATCCAAGGGGAAATCCAAATACAGCCGCCTCCCTATAACAGGGATCTCAATACAAATCGTCTGCATCAGATAAGAACTTGCCTTGAAGCCCAGATTCTATATGATAACCAGATGACAACAGGAGTTGTGTAACAGTAATAATAGGAGCAGAAATGAAGCTGGATTTTTCATACTACATGCCGACCAGAATTATTTTTGGCTGCGGCAAGCTGAGTGAGCTTGAAACCACGCCGTACCTTCCGGGCAAGAAAGCCCTCGTTGTGATAGGGGCCTCCGGGGCCATGAAGAAACACGGCTATCTCGATAGAGTGACTAAATATCTAAAAAGCAATTGCGTCGAAACGGTTTTGTATGACAGGATTCAGCCCAATCCTGTTTCGGAGCATGTCGAAGAAGGGGCGTCCGTAGCCAAAGAAAACGGCTGCGATTTCGTCGTCGGTCTCGGTGGGGGCAGCACAATCGACTCGGCAAAAAGCATCGCGGTAATGGTTGTCAATCCGGGTCGGTATTGGGACTACATTGCCAGGGGAAGCGGCGGCGGAAAAACACCCGCTCATGGGGCGCTGCCCATCGTGGCTATAACGACGACTGCCGGGACGGGTACCGAAGCAGACCCGTGGACGGTCATCACAAAGAGCGAGACAAACGAGAAGATCGGCTGGGGGGCCAATTGCACATTTCCGTGCCTGTCAATCGTCGATCCCGAGCTGATGGTCAGTGTCCCTGCGAAAACGACTGCGTATACCGGGATGGATGCTTTCTTTCACTCGGTTGAAACGTACCTCGCAACGGTCAACCAGCCGACGAGCGATCACCTGGCATTGGAGGCGGTCGGTTTGATCACAAAATACCTGCCGATTGCCGTCAAGGACGGAACGAATATGGAAGCAAGAACCAGACTCGCCTGGGCCAACACCGAAGCGGGAATCTGCGAGTCACTGTCCTGCTGCATTTCCCATCATTCGATGGAACACGCCGTCAGCGCATACTATCCGGAAGTCGCTCATGGCGCAGGCCTGACGATGCTTTCTGTCTCTTACTTCAGCTACTTAGCGGAGAGAAATCCTGCACGTTTCGGCGATCTGGCGCGGGCAATGGGTGAAGATATCGACGGCTTGCCCGAAAAGGAAAGTGCCACGGCATTTATCGCCGGCTTGAAGAAGCTTATTGCAAATGTCGGTCTGAAAGAGCAAAAGCTCGCCGACTTCGGCATTCAGCGGGACGAGCTGAAGACTTTCGCCGAGAATTCTTTTTACGCTATGGGCAGTCTCTTCGACATCACGCCGGTAAAACTGACGCTGGATGACGTACTTGCCATCTATGAAAATGCGTACGCATAAGTTGTAAGCATGCTTCTCAGTACCCGATGGCGCAGCCGTCCTTGCGGGGATCGGAGGCTCCGAAGTAGCGCCGGGGATTCGATTTTCTCCATATCCCCTGGTAGCCGCCGAACGCGCCCGCTCCGGGTCTGATTTTGTGCCCCATGTAGGAAAGTCTGAGCTTGGTCTCTTCCGGGATATGCCGTTCGAAATCTACCGAGCCGCCGTCGACCATTTTGCGCCCCGTTGGTGTCGAACTCTCGGAATGCTGAACCCGTGGCTGTTCGCCCGCCTGTTGTGGTGACATTCCGAAATCGATGATGTTCATCAGCACCTGGGCGTGTCCCTGCGGCTGAAAATCGCCGCCCATTACTCCGAACGAGAATACCGGCTCGTTGTCTTTTGTCACAAATGCCGGGATGATTGTGTGGAATGGCCGCTTGTGAGGCTCCAGTTTATTGAGATCGGTCGGATTGAGCGAGAACAACTGGCCGCGGTTCTGGAGGCAGAATCCCAGGCCGTCCGGCACGAAACTCGAACCCCATCCGTAATAGGTGCTCTGAATGAGCGAGACCATATTCCCATCTTTGTCCGCGGCCGTCAGATAGATCGTATCCGATGAGCCTTTTAGCCTGCCGGGCTCGACCTGTTGTGCGGCCCGCCCGGGATCGATTAGTTTAACACGCTGGGCGGCGTATTCTTTGGAGATAAGCGCTTTGAGCGGAACATCGGCAAAATCCATGTCGGCGTAGTAAATCGCACGATCCTCGAACGCCAATTTCTTCGCTTCGATGAAAAGATGCAGATGCTCGGCCGAGTTGGGCTGCATGGAGCCGATATCAAAGTGTTCCAGCAGATTCAGCATTTGCAGAGCAGCGATTCCCTGGCCGTTCGGCGGAAGCTCCCAGACGTCGTAGCCGCGATAGTTCGTACTAACCGGCTCAACCCAGTCGGCGGTATGCTCACGAAAATCACGCATGGAAAACCGACCACCGTTAGCTTTGGAAAACTTGACGATCCTTTCGGCAATCTCTCCTTTGTAGAACGCCTCGGAACCGTCGCGGGCGATGATCTCGAAGAAATTAGCCATATCCTCATTCTTGAAAATGTCGCCGAAGCGCAAAGGCTTGCCGTCGGGCATGAAAGTCTTGATCGCGGCGGGATTGGCCTCTGAGCCGAGAGACCAGGAGCGGGCTATAACGGGCGTAACGCCGAATCCTTCGCGGGCATAAAAAATGGGCGCTTCCAGGACCTTCGCCAGATCGAGCCTGCCTAGTTTTTTCTGCAATGCTGACCACCCGCTGACGCACCCGGGAACACTCCAGGACAGCGGCCCGAGAACAGGAATTTCCTTCAGTCCCATCGCCAGTGCTTTATCCAGACTCCAGTCGTATGGTGAGCGGCCGCTCGCATTGAGTCCGAGCAGTTTGCGCTGTTTCTGGTTCCAGACAATGGCGAACAAATCGCCGCCGGGCCCGCAACTCATCGGCTCGACCAGACTCAACATGGCGTTAGCACAGATAGCAGCATCTATAGCGTTACCACCGGCCTTGAGAATATCGACACCGGCCATGCTGGCCAGAGGCTGGCTGGAACATACGAGGCCATTTTGGCAGACGAGCGTTGAGCGGTTCTGATTTCGATGTCGGAGCACATCGGTGTCGAGAAAGATGCTGTTACCTGATGCCTGTGAGGCGCGCTGTCCGGCCGCAGACAGACTGCCCCCGATCAAACCCGAAGTCCAGGCACAACCGGCAAGTTTGAGAAATGAACGTCGTTCCATAAGCTTCCACCTTTCAATATGCAGCACAAGCGGTTCGCAAACCACCATACGTTGAGGTATTGTACCTGAACGGCTAAACAAGTCAAGCGAACCAAGAGCGGAATCGTCACCGAGCGATTAATAACGCTTGCATTGTCAAGAAAAGCATGATAATCTGTTCGGCAATAATGCTTAGCGGCGTCGCTGAGCAGGGATAAATGAGATTCAAAGAAAGGTTGATAAGTAAACATGCTGACACGGCAAAAACATTTCTCTATTGTTTGTATGCTTTTCATTGTCTGTTTTTTAGCATCCGGCTCTTTTAGCCAGGAAGCAGAACAGAAGTATACTGCAACAACAATATCAGACCCCCAGATCCCTGATGGAGATCTGGAGCTGCTCCTTAAACCTTTGACAAAGAGCGAATTAATCGCAGAAGCCGAAGCCTGGCTGCAATTGCTGAAGAGTAAAGTTACAGAAATCAGCGCCGCAGAAATTCAGATGCGGCAAAAATCCAGAGAGATTGACCAAAAGGAAGCGGAAACCGAGAAGAAAATCGAACAGATCGAAGAAACAGAAAAGCAAGTAAAGAAAGCTGACGATACATCCGCAGAAAGTGCAAAAGACTTGCAGCAGAAAGTCGAGGTCGCGGCCGAAGCGGAAAAAGAGATACAAGATAAAGTTGATGCCGTCGATCAAACAAAATCAGAAATCGATGACATAACAACTCAATCCCAGGCTGAGATAGAGAGCAAACCAGAAGAAGAACTCAGCAGCCTGGAACAGGATTTACAGAAAAAAACCGAAGAGGTCATCGAGGCCCAGGAAAAAATGAAAGATACTGTTGAGGAAATAGCTCAGGCGGATATGGAATTGACCGATAAGGTAAAAAAAATCGGTGAAGCGGAGGTCGAATTACAATCCAAGGTTAAAGAACATCTGTTGGTAAACATTAATAAGCTCCGAGAAGAACAGACGGCACTAATCAACCGTTTTAATGTTGTCCTGTCGGCCTTGAAGGATAAAGGAGGAGATGTCGAAGAATACGAGAAGTACGTCGCAGCAGTCTCCGGATTGAGCATGGATATTCAAACCATTAAGGATGTCAGCGCTTTTCGGATCTTAGTCTGGGGCTGGCTCAAGTCCAGCGAAGGGGGTTTGCGCTGGCTTAAGAATATCGTATTTTTCCTCCTGACGTTGTTGGCATTCTACTGCCTGGCGTACTTCCTGGGCAAAATAACCTTGAAAACGGTCTCAGCATCGAAGAGATTTTCCGACCTGCTGAAACATTTCTTTGTCAGTGCAGTTCGCAAGACTGTCATGCTGATCGGTATCATTGTAGCGCTGTCCATGCTGGAAATCTCGATCGCGCCATTTATCGCCGGTCTCGGTGTGGCGGGATTTGTTCTTGGCTTCGCTCTCCAGGGGACCCTAAGCAATTTTGCCTCCGGTCTGATGATATTGATTTATCGCCCCTATGATGTGGGACAGATTATTAACGCGGCAGGTGTGAAGGGAGTCGTTGATTCCATGAATCTGGTTTCAACTACGATTAAAACTTTTGACAATCAGATCGTGGTTGTTCCGAACGGTGAAATCTGGGGAGGAGTCATTACGAATGTCACGGGCAGTGATACACGGCGCGTTGATATGGTCTTTGGAATCAGCTACACCGACGACACATCAAAAGCCGCAAAGATACTCGAAGACATTGTCTCGCGACATGAGCTGGTCCTGAAGGAGCCTGAGCCGATCATAAGACTGCATGAATTAGGCGATTCCTCGGTCAATTTTATCTGTCGCCCCTGGGTCAAAACCGCCGATTACTGGACAGTCTTTTGGGATGTGACCCGCACCGTCAAAGAGCGATTTGATGCCGAAGGCGTATCGATCCCCTTCCCACAACGGGACGTTCACATTTATCAGACCGCTAAGGGCGGCTAATAGATCTTCAGCTTTCCGGCTAATCTCAATTGACATTTCGGGAACCGGAAGGCATAATGAGTTGGATTACCGGTGGTTGTTACCCGGTTTTTATGGAGTTTTTTTGAATAAGGAGATTCGTATGAAGAGCACACTACTAAACACTATCCTGTGTTTAACAATCGTTGCATTAATAGCAGGCTGTGGACCCAGGGGTAATCTGACAGTCGTTGAAAAGCGGCAGGTTGTTACAGACATGGAAAAGGAAACCCTTGAAAGATTGTACAAGGAATCGCCCGGGACCAAAGAGAAGATCGAGAAGGCCGCCGGCTACGGGACGTTCAGCAATGCCAATATCAATCTGATATTCGCCAGTGCCGGAAGCGGCTATGGCTCGGTTGTTGATAATCCAACCGGCAAACGTACCTATATGAAGATGGCATTAGGCGGCGTCGGCCTTGGATTGGGCGTCAAGGATTATCGCGTCGTAATGATCTTCAAGGACAAAACCACGCTCGATAAGTTCGTTGAGAGCGGCTGGGATGTTGGCGCTCACGCAGATGCTGCTGCCAAAGCCGGTGAATCCGGAGGCGAGGTCAGCGGAGAAGGAGATATCCGCTCCGGCGTCGAAGTATACTCGATGACAGAGGCCGGACTGGCCTTGCAGGCGACTATCGCCGGCACCAAATACTGGAAAGATAAAAAACTTAACTGACAAGCGTTGATGAATATACGCTTTCAGAGCACCAGGATGCCCGGTCAAATGAATTCAGACTTTTGCCAAATCATTCGTTTGAATTGTAACGGTTCAATTGAATGGTTGTTATAATAGCATGACAAAAATGCCAGAATACTTCTGAAGTTTTTTCTGGACATTTGCGTCTTAACAGATAAAAGTATCAAATGTTGATATATGAAAAGCGGCTCTACAATAAATTGAAAGGAAAGGTGACAAGATGTTTCTACCCATTCCAAAACCAATCCGCAAAATTATCAAGATTATGCGCGGCGGTGTTTCGCCGGTAATTATCTTCATCTCGGTAATGCTGGGCTTTACATTCGGTCTGATACCGGGCTTTTCAGGGCTGCATGCCGTTCTGATAGCGATAGTGTTTTTGCTGAATGTTCATCTCGGGCTATTCCTTCTTTCTGCAGCTTTAGGTAAGGCATTGTGTTTTGCAGCCGCACCTGTGCTTTATCACATTGGAATGGCTGTGCAGGGTAACCTTTCAAGCCTGCTGAAGTTTTTGGCGGCGATACCCATTATTGGCATAACGGACTTCAGTAAGTACGCCGTTGTAGGCGGCTTAATCGCCGGACCGGTTGTAGGAGTGGTCGCAGGATTGCTTTTGGCCCGGTCGGTCATTGGTTTTCGTCGTACGCTGTTGAAAGTAGAAGATAATTCCGAGAAATTCAAGAAGTGGTATTCCAAGACCTGGGTGCGAATCCTCGACCGCATTCTAATCGGCAAACGGACAAAGGACACTAAGGCGCTCTTCACCGTCAAGACCAAAATCGTCCGCAAAGCGGGTGTCGCTTTTGCCGTGATCCTGCTGCTTATCTTCGGTGTAGGGATCCACTTTCTTAAGGATACAAAGATAAAAGAATTCGCCGCAGCCAGACTCACTCAGTTAAACGGCGCCGAAGTCAACCTCGAAACAGTCAAACTTTCCATCCTGAACGGTGAAGCTTCGGTTTCGGGCATACAGGTAACCGATGCCAATAATCCCGGAAACAACCAGATTGCAGTGGAGAACATATCTGCAGATGCCAGTGTCTATGACCTGATGTTAGGCAAAGTTGTCTTAGACAAAGTAAGGTTGTCGGATATTCAGTTCGATCAGAAACGCCAGACGCCCGGCAAGGTAATCGAAACAAAATCCGAGGAGCCGGAAGTCTTCGATCCGTGCGAATACAAGGTGGCGGTAGAAGATATCAGCAAGCTCGATAAATACCTCGAAAATGCCAAGGCCGTGAAGGAATGGCTGCAAAAGGCCCGAAAGTGGCTGCCCGATCCTAATGACAAAGAGGGCGAAGCGCCCGTGGAACAGGCGCCGATCAAGTATCTCGACTATCTCATTGCTCGTGCTAATGTGCCAACCTCAGCACGTTTTCTGGCCAGGGATGTGCTGCTGGAGAAGGTTGGGATAAAATCACCCGTGTTCGGCAACAGTAATATCAGCATAGAGAATCTCAATGATGCCCCGTCTGCCACTGCCCTGCCCATTAACTTGAAGGTCAAGTCGAACGAGACGCCGCTTGAAATGAATATGACCTTCGATTACAGTTCGGGGAAAAAGGTGCCGAAGGTGACGGGGACTTTCACCAAGCTGGACCTGAGTAAATTGCAGTCGAATCTAAGCAGCGGTGCGGGCCTGACTTTTACATCCGGTCTCGCTTCGGGTCAATTCAACGGCCTGATTACAAGCGAATCAATCGACCTTACCGTGGACATTGACATACAGAACATGCAGGCCAGCTCCCAGGGCGACGGAATTCTGGGCCTGGGCGCCGAGACGACATCCGAAGCTTTCAAAATCCTCAAAGAGCTTAAGACAACGATCAAGATAGTGGGCCCAACCACCGAGCCTCGGCTTGTGTTTGACACTCACGGACTCCAGGATAGTATCAAGCAGGCGCTGGTGAAAGCCGGCAAGGAGAAGCTGTCGCAGGAAATCGACAAACAAATCGATAAGCAGCTTGGCGACAAACTCGGAGACAAGGTCCCGGATGAGTTAAAAGACGTTATCAAGGAGCCGAAAGATCTTATCAAAGGTCTCGGAGGCCTGCTCGGAGGAAAAGAAGAAGACAAATAGCAAAAAATCCAAAATCTACCTCAATTAAAGACAGCGAAAGATAAGATTGTTACGGCACAGTTTTGCTGTAACGTGTAATAGTAATGTTTGTTTTACGTTACAGTTGGAGTCGCAGGTTTTAATAATGGATTGAAATGAAAGGAGTTTGACATGCGTTATCGAATACTGATTGTATTGGCATGTCTGGTGCTGCTTGCCCAGATGTGTCTCGGAGATGAAATTCACTTGAAGAATGGAGACCGTATTACCGGCAAAATTCAACATCTTGTAAATGGAAAATTAACTTTCAAGGCAGACGTTGCAGGGCCGGTCACTGTGGATTTATCCAACATCCAGACTTTAAGCAGTGATGATCCAATCGAAGTCAACCTTAAAGACCAGACGGGTTTTACACAAAAAGTGTCGAGCGCCGAACCCGGCCGGTTTGCTATCGAAGGCAGTGAGTCGATGAAAGCACAGGAATTCGCGGTCGCCGATATCGTCTCAATCAATCCGCCTGTAAAGCCCATACCGAAATGGACAGGGGATATTGCCGCCGGGATTACCTCTACACACGGCAATACAAAAACCGAGATGATCAGCGCCAACGCCAATTTTGCCAAACGTACTGAAAAAGATCGCACAACAGTCAGCACGGATTACGCAAAGGGAAAACAGAAAGACAAGGACACAGGCCAGGACGTAACTATCGAAGATTGGTGGCGGGCAAGAGGCAAGTACGACTACTTTTTCCGTAAAAAGATGTACGGCTACCTGGACGGCCGGTACGAAAAAGATGCCATTGCCGAGCTGGACCGGCGTATGATTATCGGTCTCGGTGCTGGCTATCAATGGATCGAGTCTGATGATATGAACTTTTCAACAGAGTTCGGTCTGGCATCACTTTATGAGAAGTTCGACAACCAGACTGACAGCAATAGTGAAATTACGCTACAGCTTGGCTACAACTTCGACAAGAAGCTCCGCGAGAACATAAAGTTCGTACATGATCTGACCTACTACCCAAGTATCGATAAATTCTCCGACTACTATCTTACTACAACCGCCGGAGTCCGCGCCGATTTTACCGAGGCGTTTTTTCTGACTTTGAAAGCAATCCTCAACTACGACACAACACCGGCGGTTGGTGCTCATAAAACGGATGTAAAGTATTTTCTCGGCTTAGGCTATCGATTTTAATCCGGCCTGCAAGGGCTTAATCAGGCTCTGATAACGACATATGACCAAGGTCCTCTGCCTTTTGTTTTTTGAGGATCAATACCAGGCAGAGGACTCTGGTCGTTTTATCATAATGATAGTTCCTTCTTAAGACTTGACAGTTACAGTTTTGAGCCTAAAATCACAGCCTATGGCTGATTTGCCCCGACGAAAGAAGAAAAAGAAAAAACATAATCCCCTCATAGATTGGCTTGCCTATTTTTTGCTGCGGATTCTTATAGTTTTTCTTTACCTGTTCGATGTCGAGACCAATCTTAACACCGCTTGTTTTCTCGGCCGGTTGTTGTGGAAGTACTATCATCGCGGCCGAAAACGGGCTTTGGATAATCTTCGTGCAAGCTTCCCGGAAAAGAGCGAGCAATGGATATTGCAAACGGGCCGGCGAAGCTTTGAGCATATTGTGATGCTGACAATAGACGTATTGTTTACGCCGCGACTGGTAAAAAAGTATAACTGGCGCGATTACTCGCGGTACAGAAACGTCGAACGGGCCAAATGGCTGATGATGGAAGGCCGAGGATTGCTGATGGTTGGCGCTCATTATAGTAATTTCGAAATCGTCGGTTATCTTCTGGGCCTGTTTGGTTTTCAAGTTTACAGCATCGCCCGACCGCTGGATAACAAGTACATCAGCAGATATCTTTACGGAGTCCGCCGGGCCGCCGGGCAAAGAATTATCGACAAAAAGGGCGCAACGACGCTCATGGAAGAACTCACCTCAGCCGGTGCTACACTCTGCTTTGTTGCTGACCAGGACGCCGGCAAAAAAGGGATATTCGTCGATTTCTTCGGTCGAAAAGCAAGCACTTATAAAAGCATAGGCTTGCTCGCTATAACCAAAAATATGCCGATAGTAGTCGGTTACAGCAGAAGAATTGATAATCGCTTCTACTTCGAAATCGGAATCAATCGCATTCTCTTCCCCGAAGAATGGGCCGACAAGGACGATCCGTTGAAATGGGTGACAGCGGAATACACCAGGGCAATTGAAGAATTCGTGCGGGAAGATCCGAGCCAATACTGGTGGTTGCATCGTCGCTGGAAGCGCAGGCCAAAAGAAGAACGAAATATACTTGGCACGCAGAACCTCTAATAGCCTGCAAGAGTCCCATCGCTTGCCCTGACCGGTCTTGATATGAATCCAGCCGGACTGCCGTTTGTACGGGAAAAATTCGCGGCCCACACCGATTCATCCGGTATGGGCCACGTTTATTTTAACAAGCATTAGAATACACCTAACGCTTCTATGTCACGAAGGCTCTTCAAACTGTTGCTGCAAGCTCAACTTACGGTTTTATACGAGCGGGTCGCAGCCGGTCGCGATATTGTGGAATATCCCTCGTCCAGCTTTCATGTCTTCCTGCTTCGGCACGAGATCCTGCTTGGAAGCATTCAGCAGCCAGCTCCAGTTAAAGGTCCGGCCTGTAAAGGCGGAGATCCTCGCGCCGATGGCCGTCAGCGTGCTCTCGGCAATACGCTGGCCTTCGTTGAGCGGATTGCCGCTCCGGATGCTCTTGATCAGGTCGATGTGCTCCTGATCCATTCCGTTGACGCTCGGCCCCTCGTATTGCCATGCATTATCGCCGGTGATTCTGTTATTGCAGTTGCTGGTGCCCTTGGTGCCGACGATCTTCTCGTCGCCGCGTCCGGTGCCGGGACTATGTCCGCTGAAGCTCAGGCAGCGGGCGCCGTTAGCGTACTCGAACTCGGCGAAGATGTGGTCCCAGATGTCACCGTTATATTTCTCCCAGCCCTGCTCGCTGCCGTCGTTATACTTCCGGCAGACTTCCTTCGCCGCATTGATCTGCGAGTCGTTGTAGCTGCGCCATGCCCGGCCGCCTAACGCCGTGAACTTCGCCGGCGGGCCGTTAAAACACCAGTTCATTATGTCGATGTTGTGAATGTGCTGCTCGCAGATCTGGTCGCCCGAGAGCCACGTGAAGTGGTACCAGTTCTCGCACTGCCACTCTAACTCGCTTAGGCCTTCCTTGTGGCCGCGGAACCAGATACCGCCGCCGTACCAGTAGCACTGGCCGCCCACCAGCTCGCCAATCTGGCCGTCGTGGATGCGCTTCATCAGCTCTACCCGGTTGAACTCGTGCCGGCGCTGCGTGCCGCAAACAATGGCAAGGCCTTTTTCCTCAGCGAGTTTGGAAGCTGCCATGACCTCTTTGCAGCCGGCCACGTCGGTAGCTACGGGCTTTTCGGTAAAGATGTGCTTGCCGGCTTTGATTGCAGCCATCATCTGACGCCCGCGAAACGCCGGCGCCGTGGCCATCAGCAGCAGGTCCGCATCGCAGCGGGCCAGCTTCTCGTGGCAATCGAAACCTGAAAACAGATGGTCGTCGTCGATCTTTACGCGGCCCTTGTATTTTTCGTCTCTGGCGATTCTGTCCCGTGCGCTTCTGACTTTATTCTCGAACAGGTCGGCCAGGGCGATTACTTCGACGCCGGGATCGGCATTCAAACATTGACGCAGGGCGCCGTTGCCGCGACCGCCGCAACCGAGCAGCCCGACTTTGATCTTGCCCGAGCCTTGCGCGTGGGCCACATGCGCCACCGAGCCGGCCAACGCTACCGCGCCGGCGGCCGTGGCCGCAATCTTTTTCGATTTACTTTTATCTTTATCTGACGCTGTCATATTAAAAATCTCCTTTGTTCGTTCTCTTTGAGCCATTTTGCGGGTTCCCATTTTCCCATCTTTCTGGAAAATGGGGTCCCTGTCAACCGGTTAACCGCCGACTAACCGCGTCTTCTCCGTCCGCCCTGTGCCAAACCGGGCAGTTCATACTTACCCGGAACCGCAAACGGCGGCACGGGCTTGGAATCGCTCAGCTTCAGGTCGTCGGGCGGAAGAAGATCAAGCGTGCACCTGCTCATGAACCACGACCGATTGAACTGCTGCCGTGAATAGGCCGACTCGCGGCCCATGATCGCGCAGAGCGTGCTCTCGGCGATTTGCTGGCCTTCGTTGAGCGGATTGCCGCTACGGATGCTCTTGATAAGGTCGGTATGCTCCTCAACGTACGGATTGGGATTCGGCCCCTCGTAGCGCCATGGATTCTCGCCCTTGATGATGCCGCAGCAGTCGCTGGCACCCTTGGTGCCGACCACGCGTTCGCTGACATTGTTCGTGGTCCCCTTGATTTGCCGGCACATGCTGATGGTCCGCACGTCGTTGGGATAGAAGAACTCGACGCCGAAATGATCGAAGATGTTGCCGTGCTCCGGGCCCGTGCGGTACTGCCGGCCGCCAATCCCGTGAACCTGCTCAGGCAGCTCGTTGAACGCCCAGTTAATCACGTCGATATTGTGCACGTGCTGCTCGCATATGTGGTCGCCCGAGAGCCACGTGAAGTACAGCCAGTTGCGAATCTGCCACTCGACGTCACCCTGATTGGGCTGGCGATTGTTGACCCAAAGCTCGCCCATGTTCCAGTAGCACTGAGCCGAGACGATTTCGCCGATAGCGCCGTCGTGTATCCTTTTCATAGTTTCAACGTACTTCGGTTCGTGTCGTCGTTGCGTTCCTGCGACCACTGCCAGGCCTTTTTCCTTGGCCTTCTGGGAGGCCTCGATGACCATCTTAATCCCCGCCGGGCAGGTCGCTACAGGTTTCTCCATGAAGACGTTCTTGCCGCTGTCAATGGCTGCTGCGAACTGCTTCGGCCTGAAGCCGGGCGGTGTCGCCAGGATGACCATGTTAACATCGTCAAGCGCCAGCACTTTCTTGTACGCATCCAGACCCACAAAACAGCGGTTGTTGGGGACATTGAACTTCTTCTTCAAATCCTGGAGGCGGTCGCTAAACGCATCGGCCAGGGCGACGATTTCCACGCCCTTCGAAGAACTTACGCAGTCGTTTGCTGCGCCGGAGCCCCTACCACCGCAGCCGATCACGCCTACGCGGATCGTATCGCTGCCCCTTGCTTCGGCCAAAGGAACTATTGCGCCGGTCAACGCCAGCGTTCCGGCCGCCAATGCCGAACTCTTGAAGAGTTCTCGTCGTGTTAATTTTTGTTTTTGCACCATGTTTGTTTCTCCAACTATAAAGTATGCGGTAAACTTTGCGTCCTTTCTAATCGATATAAAAACTCCTGAACCGGCTGCTTGTTCCAAATACCTCCTCAGCAGCCGAAAACAGTTCCTGGCGTTTGACCTGTGCGCTCCAGCTACGAAAACATAGATTATAATCCTCGCCGGGATGTAAAATCAAGAACGAAAAAAAAGTAAAATCCTTAAAAAACAGATCATTCACAGAAATTTTCAGGACGATTTTCAACCGGATTTTCCCTTTTTGAACCAAATACGACGATTTCGGTGCCGAAATTAGCCAAACTGTGGCCAAAATTCGCATTTTTTTCGTCTTTATCTACCACTTTCTTTCTTGCCAATCTTTTGAGTGCGGCCTTGGAATTGGCTTTGATTGGCTTTGTTTTCTCGCAGCCCTAAATAGCTGAATCTTCCTTATTCCCTTTTATAATAGATATTTACATTCATTTACCCCCATTGGAAATTGGCTTTGTTTTTTCAAATAGACTATTTGACACGGAGACACTAAGCATGTCCTGAGCACATTCGACTTCGCTCAGGGTAAACTCCGTCGAAGGGCCACAAAGTGGCCCTAAGTGGAGAAATCTATTAAAAAAGATTTCTCGACTCCGCTGCGCTGCGCTCGAAATGACATGAATAAGCGCATTGATTATACACAATTGGTATAATAAGGAAGCATTCTCCATTTTCCATTCTCAATTTACAATTCGACATACCATATACGACATACGATAACCGTATGTTAGATGTATATTATATCATATAATATGTTTAATTTCAAATGAATTATGAAAAAATCTCCTTGAGACACCGGTCTTTGACTTGAGGACATCTGATTATGAAGCGAATACTTGCAGTTATGGGAAGTCCTCGCAGAAACGGAAATACGCATATTCTGGTCTCGAAGATAGTCGAAGGAGCCAGGGCGAGCGGCGCCGTCGTCGATGAGCTGTTTCTTGGCGAGCTGACCATTCGCGAGTGCGACGGTTGTCACGCATGCTGGAAGGGCAAAGAGTGCAGCAAAAACGATGATATGCGAGCCATCTATCCGGCGATCATTCAAAGCGATGTTATCATTTTCGGCACACCCGTTTACTGGTATGGGCCGACTGCCCTGATGAAGGCGTTCTTCGACCGGTTCGTTTATCTCAACTGCCCCGAAAACAGGCAAAAGATAAAGGGCCTCTCAGCAGCGTTAGCCATCCCGTTCGAGGAAGATGATCTCGAAACGGCCGGGGGTGTTGTCGAATTCTTCCAAAAGTCTCTCGCATATCTGGAAATAAAGCTTCTCGGCCAAATCATCGTCCCCGGCGTGGGCGAAAAAGGAGCCATCCGAAGCAAGAGCCAATACCTGCAGCAAGCCTACGACCTCGGCCTGAACCTGGCTTAATCCCAAGGCCAAACAAGGAACAAAAGGAAATCTTAATCGACTGCGTCGGCATTTTTGCCACGTTTTCTGTTTTGCAGGTAGATGGCGGAGATGGGGTTGTGTGTTACTTTTTGCCGGGGGATTTTTAGTGCTTTCAGGGCTTGCCGGATGGCGGAGCTGGCTTTTTGGAGGTCATTTCCTTCGAATTCCAGCTCGGCGGTCCAGCCGAGACCTTCAATGTATTCTACGGCAGTGAAAAAACCGTGCCGGGGGACTTCCCAGAGGCGGGCCTTTTCCTTTCTCAACGAGAACCAGAATTCGAAGCCGAGATCGTCCAACAGCGTCCGGCACGTATCGAGCGGACCTGTGAACAGCGGCAGTTTGCCTTCGGGGTAAAGCGAGCGCTTGAACTGCAGGCCTTTGATCGTGACAATCTGTAGTTTGACGAAGTAAATGGTCGATTCTTTTTGCGGCTGTATCCACTGCCTGATTCGGATGTTCTTCTCGACGGGGTCCCAATTCCCGGCCGGCGGCTTGTAGTAGTGGTCGGTAAATTCGTACGGAAAGGCAATTCTCGCCCCCAAGCGGTCGAGCCTCGCCTGGAAATCTTCAATATCGTCGATTCCGAACCTGACTTCACCTTCGTACGGTTGCGGCATGGCACGAGACTAACATTCTACGCCCTCTCGGGCCAGGAGAATTCACATTCTTCAAAATACGCCAAACCGGCGATTCACGATTGTTCAGGGGTTTTTTCTTGACGGAAAGGCGGTCAATCTGGTATAAGTGATATCGTGAATATGTGATTTTTGCTTCTTGATGGATCGCATAAATTCGGCTTTCGAAGGAAGGAGGCGGCATTAAATCGCTGTTGTCTTTGGCAGATACGAAGAATAAATAATCAAGACAATGGTTATTATAGGCCTTTTTAATTCTAACTTTCTTTTGTGATGGAGGATTATGATGTGTAAAGAATTGTTTTGTTCATTGCTCGTGCTGGGGATCGTTCTGACCAGCGGGGTTTACGCTGATATTGACGATGGCCTCGTCGGCTGGTGGATGTTCAATGAAGGGACCGGCACCACGGTGGCCGATTCATCGGGTGCCGGGCATGACGGATTTTTCGCCGACAGCACGCCCGAATGGGTGCCCGGCATGTACGGCACAGCTCTCGAATTCGACGGCACCGATAAAGTTGAAATCCCGGATCACGCGGATTTTCACCTTACAAATGCCATGTCGGTGGCACTTTGGATGCAACCCGAAGCAGATCAATCCAGTTCCGCTAAACTATTCATTAAGCAGAAATCAGGGCAATATCCTTACGCTCTACAATATGATGAGTCTGGTCAGGGCCTCTTTGCGACAGTCTATGCTTCGACTCGCTACGATACCTCTCCCCATATTCCGGATTTTCCCGGTGAATGGGCGCATCTCTGTTTCACTTATAACGGCAGCGTTCTGGTTCTGTATAAAGACGGAGAGGAAGTAGCCAGTGTTAATACCTCGGGCCAGCTCCAGCAGAATAGTTTGTCGCTTTCCATTGGAAGTCGGCTCGATTACGATCAGAACTTCATCGGGATTATTGACGATGTAAGGCTTTTCAACCGGGAGCTGTCACCTGAGGAAATTAATCAAATCATGGTAGATGCTCCCGCCGGCATGGTTACCGATCCGAACCCAGCTAATGGGGCGACTGATGTGCTGCGAAATGTTGTCCTTAGCTGGGTGCCGGTAGAAGTCGCTACCCAGCACGATATTTATTTCGGCACAGATGCGCAAGCCGTGGCCGGTGCGGATACATCCGATACGACCGGCATATATCGCGGTCGCGTGATTATCGGAAGCCATAGCCCCGCCGAGGCGCTCGCATTCGGTGAGACATACTACTGGCGCGTCGATGAGGTCGGTGCACCACCCGACAATACGCTGTTCAAAGGCAATATCTGGAGCTTTACGGTTGAGCTGTTCGTCTATCCGATTACTAACATCGTCGCGACGGCTTCCAGCAGCGAGCCGGGTAAAGAAGCCTCAAATACCGTGAACGGCTCCGGGCTTGATGACAGCGGTTTACTGCACAGCAATGAAAGCGTAGGCAATATGTGGCTTAGCAGCCGGGGTGCGGACCAGCCAACCTGGATTGAATTTGAGTTCGGCAGAGCACACAAGCTTTATGAAATGTGGGTATGGAACTCGAACGATAGTCTGGAGCAGGGGATCGGTCTTGGTTTCAAAGATGTGAAGATTGAATACTCGGTTGATGGCATCGACTATACTACATTGGGCACAACGCATGAGTTTGCCCAGGCGCTCGGAACGGCAGGCTATGCGCACGATACCACAATTGACATGGGCGGCGTGGCGGCAAAGTACGTCAGGCTTACAGCCAACAGCAACTGGGGAGACATCCTGATCCAATTCGGCCTGAGCGAGGTTCGTTTCTTCTCCATACCCGTAAGTGCGAGAGAGCCGTCTCCGGCCTTCGGAGCGACTGATGTAGAACTGGATCTGAACCTAAACTGGACGGCCGGAAGAGAGGCGGACAGACACGATGTGTACTTCAGCGACGATTTGCAGGCTGTGGTAGATGGTACTGCGCCGGTTACGGACGTTACCGAGACCATCTATGGCCCCTTGTCACTCGATGTTGGCACGACTTACTACTGGCGCATCGACGAGGTAAACGATGCCGAGACTACTTCAATGTGGCAGGGTGACATCTGGAATTTTACAACAGTCGAGTATCTTGTCGTGGATGATTTCGAAAGCTACGACTCCGATGAGAACCAGATATGGTACTCGTGGAAAGATGGACTCGGCTACGGAACACCGGATACTCCGCCATTTTACAACGGGAACGGCACTGGTTCATCGGTAGGCGACGAAACAACCGAATCATTTATCGAGGAAACAATCGTCCACGGCGGCAAACAATCCATGCCGCTGGCCTATAACAACAACAAGCAGGATTACATGAACTATTCCGAGGTGACCATGACACTGAATTCTCAGCGTGACTGGACGGCCAGAGGTGTTACAGAATTATCACTTTGGTTCAGAGGCTACCCCGCCTCGGTTGGCAGCTTTGTCGAAGAGCCTGTCGGCACTTATACAATGACGGCTTCCGGCACTGATATATGGAACACGGCTGACGAATTTCACTACGCCTTCAAGCAGCTTAACGGCGTCGGTTCGATTACAGCAAGGGTCGAAAGCGTCGAGAACACCAATCCCTGGGCCAAGGCCGGTGTGATGATTCGCGAGACGCTCGATGCCGGCTCTAAATTCGTCGCCGTTTATATTACACCCACCAATGCCGACGGCACACCCACACAGGGCTGCAGGTTCCAGGGAAGGACGAGTACTGACGGCAGTGCTTCAAGCGACACCTCAGTAGCAACGGATGGGCAAAAAGCCGTCACTGCACCCTACTGGATTAAGCTGGAGCGTGATTTTTCGGGTAACTTCAAAGGTTACTATTCCAGCGACGGTTCAACCTGGACCCCACTAATCTGGAAACCAAGCATCTCAATGAGTTCGAATGTCTATATAGGCCTGGCGCTGACCAGTCTTGATGCGGACCTGACGTGCGAAGCTAAATTTTCCGGCGTCGAGACAAGCGGCACGGTGACGGGACAGTGGCAATCGCAGGACATCGGCATATCCAGCAATAGTGCCGAGTCGATGTATGTGGCTGTCGGCAACAGCGCCGGCGCCCCGGCGATTGTTTACCATGACGATCCGGCCGCAACGCAGATAGACACCTGGACCGAGTGGATTGTCGATTTGAATCAGTTAGCAGATCAGGGCGTGAACCTTGCCGATGTGGACAATATATCGATCGGTTTAGGCGACAGGAACAATCCGCAGGCCGGCGGTTCAGGGAAGATATTCATTGACGATATCCGGCTGTATGGGCCAAGAGTTGCTGCCGAGGAGTAAATGCCACTTTAGTCGATTTATTGTGATGTTAAGAATTTTTCAGAAATTCAATTTGAAAGAGGTGTCGCAATGAAGAAATCATTAATTTATGCAATAACAGGATTTGTTATAGCAATGTGTCTGCCGTTCTCACCTGTGTCGGCGAACGATCAACTCATCACTGTCCCGGATGCAGGCTTTGAGGACCACGTTCTGAATAATGTGGGTGGTTGGATATATATTGGTGATAGTAGTTATACCGGGGCGTGGAAAAATGATTATGGCCCCGGCGACGGCGCCTATATTGATTACCATTACTGGGATGGCGATTTGCCGGCCCGGAGCGGCAACTTCAAGGCGTACCCGTCCGACGCCGAGACCTTTGACTATATCTACCAGATTCTGGACGAGACATTTATTGAAGGCGCAACGTACACATTATGCGTCTGGGTGGGAAATGCGTGGCCAGCGGAGGGCTACGCCGACGGTTGGCGGCTTTACTTTACCGGAGAAGATTACAAAATCAACCTGATTGAGGCACATGGCCTCGCATTGTTGGGTGACTGGGAGCAGGTCAGCTTGGTATATACCGCCACCGCCGCCGACGCCGGCAAAAAGATCGGGATAAAAATGTCAGGGGAAGAGGGGGAATCCTACATCACCTTTGACGATGTAACGCTGTATGGCCCCCCCAAAACAAGGGATCCGGTTCCGGCTGATGGTGCCCTGGTTATGGACACATGGGTGAGCCTTTCGTGGACGCCGGCAAATTTTGCAGTTACGAACGATGTGTACATAGGTGATAATTTCGACGACGTGAAAGACGGTACCGGTCCCGGCGCGCCGGGATTCCGAGGTAGCCAGAATACGGTGTTTTATGTTGTTGGCGTTCCCGGGTTTGCTTATCCGGAAGGTCTTGTTAACGGCATGACCTACTATTGGCGAATCGATGGGATTAACGACACAAACCCGAACAGTCCATTGAAGGGGGATGTCTGGAGTTTCACGGTTGTACCCAAGACAGCCTATAGCCCCAATCCGGCTGAAGGTGCCGAATTTGTCGACCTGAATGTAAAGCTTAGCTGGACGGCAGGTTTCGGTGCAAAATTACACTATATAGTTTTCGGTGAAGATTTCGACGAAGTCAATAATGCCACCGGCGGCACCTCATCAGGACTTACTCACTATACTCCCGGCCCACTTGAACTGGCCAAGACTTACTACTGGCGCGTCGATGAGTTCGATGGCGCACAAACGCTTAAAGGTGACGTCTGGAGCTTCACTACTGAGGGCGCGGTCAGCGGTCCGAATCCTGCTAATGAAGCCGTGGATGTAAGTCCAATACAGATTCTAACATGGGATGCTGGAGACGTTGCCGCTTCTCATGAGGTGTATATCGGCGCAGATATGGACGCTGTCAAGAATGCAACGACAGCCTCACCTGAGTACAAGGGGCCAAAGGCACTCGGTGAAGAGAACTACGATCCCGGTAAACTTACATTGAATACAACGTACTACTGGCGAATCGATGAGGTCAACGGGGTCAATCCAGATAGTCCGTGGGCCGGCAAGGTCTGGAGCTTCACGACCGGCGATTTCTTCGTTATCGATGACTTTGAAGACTACGACATCGGCAATAATGAGATATGGTGGGCATGGAAAGATGGGCTTGGTTATGTTGCTCATGATAACGAACCAGCCTACCCAGGTAACGGAACCGCCTCGGCAGTGGGTGACGAGACTACTGATTCATACACAGAAGAGACTATCGTCCATGGGGGGCTTCAGTCGATGCCGCTCGTCTATGACAATAATAAGCAGGGCTACGCCAACTATTCAGAAGCAGAGTTGACATTGATTGCCCAGCCGGACTGGACAGAGCAAGGCGTAGCCGAATTGTCGCTGTGGTTCAGAGGCAATCCGGCATCCGTTGGCAGCTTCGTCGAGGGTCCGGTCGGCACCTATACGATGACCGCCTCAGGTGCGGATATCTGGAATCAGTCCGATGAATTCCACTACGCCTTTAAGACACTCACCGGCGTCGGCTCTATTGTAGCGAAAGTCGAGAGCATCGGCGATACCGACAACTGGGCCAAAGCCGGCGTAATGATTCGTGAGACGCTGGATGCGGATTCGAAACATGCGATGATGGTTGTTACTCCCGGTTCGGGTGTTTCCTTCCAACGACGCTTCGATACGGGCGGTGACAGTACCTCCGACGATGATACCGGTGATATAACTGCTCCATACTGGGTGAAGATAGAGCGTGACCTGGCCGGCAATTTCTCAGCGTACAGTTCGGCCAACGGTTCTGCGTGGCAGAAGCTGGGTGTGTCGGAGCCCATTCAGATGGGTACAAATGTCTATATAGGTTTGGCAGTGACCGCTCACAATGCGTCAGCTACATGCGAGGCCGTAATAACGAACGTCACGATTACCGGCACGGTCGGTTCGCAGTGGGCAAACCAGGACATCGGTATAGCCAGCAACGATGCAGAGCCGCTTTATGTTGCGGTTTCTAACAGTGCCGGGACGCCTGCTGTAGTGGTTCATGACGATCCGGCTTCGGCACAGATAGATACCTGGACGGAGTGGGTCATCCCATTACAGGCTTTTGCCGATCAGGGCATAGTACTTACCGACGTTGACAGGATCGCTGTCGGCTTGGGAACCAAAGGCAATAAGACGACACCTGGCGGTTCTGGTAAGATGTACTTCGATAACGTTCGGCTGTACCGGCCGAGAGAGTCTGCGGAATAGTAAACGATGCTTCCGCTAAAATGACATGAGTATTTCGATCTATCCGGGGTCTATACCGGTCGATTTGGTATAGGCCCCTTTTTGTTTGTCCGCAATACGCAGCACGAAATTAAACGTCGAGGTTTTGGACTTCGAGGGCGTGTTCTTGAATGAAGTTCCGGCGTTTTTCCACATCGCTGCCCATCAATATGCTAAAGAGCCGGTCGGCCTCGCCGGCATCGTCGACCCTCACGTTCAGCAGGGTCCGTGTTTCCGGATTCATTGTTGTGTCCCACAACTGGTCGGCGTTCATCTCGCCCAGACCTTTGAAGCGTTTTATCTCGATTCCTTTGCCGCCTATCTGCCTGATACCGGCACAGATATCACCGAGCGAGGCAATATCGTATTTGTCTTCACCGTTTATAAGCTGGAACTTGGTCTGCAAAGCCTCGCCGGAAACGGCCTTGGCGGGTTTCAGGAGAAAATCTTTCAAATCCAGGCCGAACTGCTCGTTGAGCTGCTCGCTTATTTCATTTATCCGGCGGACCTCGTGAAGCTCCTCGGCAACGACAGATTCTTCCTCTTCGCCCTCGGCCAAAGCCCTGGCCTGCTCCTTAAGCTCTTCGGCGTGTTTTTCGTACTGCTCTCTGTCGTAGTAAATCTCTGGCTTGTCCTCCACATAGATACGGAACGGCGGCAGCCCTCCTTCAGTCGGATCATAGCAGTTGCTGACGAAGTCGGCAAAGTTAATACCTCGCCTGTTCAGAACCGCTATGATGCGTTCGACCTCAGCCAAAGCCTTCACCAGCGAGGCCATCTCTGTTCCGTGGACCCGGGACTCGGTGCCCTTGTACACTGCCTCTGGCTTGTCCTGACCATTCTTGCTCTTGCCGTTGCCGTTTCTGATGAGAAGCTCCGTGCCCTCCAGGCCGCGAGTGATCATACGCTTGCGCATCTGGTTTTCGCTGAGAACATACTCGGATTTCTTCTTGCCCTTGACCTTGATCTCATAGAGCGGCGGCTGGGCGATATAAATCATGTTCTTGTGGAACAAATCCTGCATCTGTCTGAAGAAAAAGGTCAGCAGCAGCGTTCGGATATGGGCGCCGTCGATGTCGGCATCCGTCATCAATATTATCTTGCCGTATCTGCACCTGCCCAAATCGAACTCGTCGGTGCCGATGCCGGTTCCCAACGCGCTGATAATGGTCCGAATCTCATCGTGTGCCAGCATTTTTTCCAGCCGTGCCTTTTCCACGTTGAGGATTTTTCCCTTAAGCGGCAGGATTGCCTGGATTTTTCTATCCCGACCGGCCTTTGCCGAGCCGCCGGCCGAGTCACCTTCGACTATGAAGACTTCCGTGGTTGTCTTTTCTTTACTCGCACAATCCCACAGCTTGCCTGGCAGGTTGGCGGTGCTCAACGCTCCTTTTCGCCTGGTCAGCTCGCGGGCCTTTCTCGCGGCCTCTCTTGCTGCGGCGGCCTGGATGGCCTTATTCAAAATCCGCTTGGCCTCCGACGGATGCTCTTCCAGATAGAGACCCAACTTTTCGT
>JBARRE010000856.1:0-4436 GCA_049644065.1 Sedimentisphaerales bacterium
GGCTTATATAGCAAATGATCAACTGGCTTATGACATCATCGACGGCTGGTGGACGGACGCCGGAACATTCGAATCGCTCAACAGGGCCAACGAATTAGTTGCAAAGGAACCGCCCGTCTGACAAGAAACGGCAGCATCGTATAAAATGAATATTGAAGAAACAAAACTTCCCGGAGTGCTCATATTGGAGCCGAAAGTATTCACCGATGACAGGGGATACTTTTTTGAAACATGGAACAGCACGCGTTATGAGCAGGCCGGCATAGCCGGTCCTTTCGTGCAGGATAATATCTCATTCTCAAAACAAGGGATTCTGCGAGGTTTGCATTTCCAATACCCTCAATCTCAAGGCAAGCTGATTCAGGTCTTATCGGGCGAGGTCTTGGATGTAATCGTCGATATTCGCGTCGGTTCTCCGACTTATAGTCAGTGGATCGGTGAGGTCCTTTCCGAGTCAAACCACAGGCAGATATATGTTCCGCCTGGTTTCGCCCACGGATATTGCGTAACGAGCGAGACGGCACTTTTTTCATACAAGTGCACCGATTTCTACAATCCGGCAACCGAACACGGAATCATCTGGAACGACCCGGACATCGGAATCGAATGGCCGACAGCCCAGCCGGTGTTGTCGACTAAAGATGCGGTCTATCCCAGACTCAAAGACCTCCGGCCAGAACATCTGCCGCAATTCGGGAGAATCTGATGGCGGCTGAATGCACAAGAATTGCTGTTTTGGGCGGCAGGGGGATGCTTGGCTCCGATTTAACCAAGGTCTGCCGGCAGCAGGGATTTGATCCGGTCGTCCTCGATCTGCCGGAGTTTGATATCACCAACGCCGATCACGTGCAGCAGGCCGTTGCCGGCGCGGAAATCATCGTAAATTGTGCCGCCTATACGAATGTCGATGGAGCCGAAAGCCAGACCGAATTAGCATACCGGGTCAACGCCGAGGCGGTAGGGCAGCTCGGTGCAATTGTTCGCAAAGCCGGTAAATGGGTCCTACATATCAGCACCGATTTCGTATTCGACGGGTGCGCCGATAAACCCTATATCGAGACCGACCATCCCAATCCCATAAACGCATACGGCAAAACCAAGCTGGCAGGAGAACAACTGCTGGCCCGCAGCGGCTGCGAATATTGCATCGTTCGTGTGGAGTGGACTTATGGCTTGGCCGGCAATAATTTCGTAACAAAGCTCATTCAGCGTGCAAAATCACAGGATACGCTGAAGGTCGTTGACGACCAGAAAGGTTCGCCGACAGCGACAATCCAAGTTGCCAAAGTCATCTGCAAATTACTGCAAAAAAAAACCGAGGGCATGTTTCATTTCGCAAGCGCCGGCTACGTTACCCGATACGGCATGGCAGAGTTCATATTGGACAGGCTTTCACTGGACGTCAATCTGCTGCCCTGTAAAACCAGCGATTTTTCAAGCCCGGCGACAAGGCCCTTGAATAGTCGCTTCGATTGCAGTAAAATCATGCGGTTGCTCGATGAGCCGATCGAGCATTGGCAGGCTCCGTTGGAACTTTTTTTAGGGCAGTTATGAGAAGAATTCTGGTTACAGGTGGTGCAGGATTTATAGGAAGCAATTTTGTGCGAATGGTGCTCAGTGAGTATCCCGATTGCTTTGTCGTCAATCTCGACAAACTCACCTACGCAGGCAATCTTGAAAACCTTGCCGAATTCCTGGAGCATAAGAATCACAAATTTATCAAAGGCGATATTTGTGACGGCACACTTGTAGAAAAGATCATCGACGAATACAAGATTGATGCAATAATCAATTTTGCCGCCGAGAGCCATGTTGACCGTTCGATCTCCGATCCGAAAGTCTTCATTGAAGCCAATGTTACCGGCACACTCACCCTGCTCGGAGCAGCCCGCGACAAGAAGCTGGAGCGATTCATCCAAATCTCTACCGATGAAGTATACGGAGCACTGGGCTCGCAAGGACAATTCACCGAACAGACGCCGCTGAGTCCGAATTCACCGTACTCAGCGAGCAAGGCCGCGGCAGACCATCTCGTCAGGGCGTTCGGGCATACATGGGGTCTGAAATACAACATAACCCGGTGTTCGAACAACTACGGCCCATACCAGTTCCCTGAGAAACTAATCCCCCTGATGATTAACAATGCCATCAATGATAAGGAGCTGCCGGTCTATGGCGATGGGTTATATGTGCGGGATTGGTTGTATGTATATGATCATTGCACGGCGATCTGGCAAGTGCTGCAAAAAGCGCCACCCGGGGAGATTTACAACATTGGCGGCTGCAACGAGAAAGCGAATCTTGAAGTTATCGATCTGATACTCAATCATCTGGGTAAACCTAAGTCGTTGATCAAGCACGTAACCGACAGGCCGGGACACGACAGGCGATACGCCATCGACGCAAGCAAGATAATCAACAAGCTTGACTGGCATCCGTCTGTAAACTTTGAGGAAGGTATCAACAGAACCATCAACTGGTACCTAAATAATGCCGATTGGCTTGCAAATGTTGTCTCCGGCGACTATCAGAAGTACTATGAATCTATGTATCTTAATCGATAAAAATAACATTGAAAGCATTCCGTTCTTAGAATTATTCTCAAACATGTCCGGCAGCGTAAATAAGAAAGATTCGTATGAATCCCAAAGTGAGCATCTGCGTTCCTACATATAACCGAAAGGATTACCTCAAGGAAACCCTCGATAGCGTATTCTCGCAGACGTATAAAGATTATGAGGTCGTAGTAGTAGATGATGGCTCCACAGATGGTACGGCGGAAATGCTAAAACAAAGTAATTATCCTGTCAGATATTACTGGCAAAAAAACAGCGGCGATGCTGCTGCAAGAAACAAGATGATAGAACTTGCACAGGGCGAATTTATCACTTTTATCGACTCAGACGACCTTCTTATGCATGATGCCGTCGACAGGATGATGAACGCAATGGAAGCCGAGAGCGGAGAAGCCATAGTCTACGGCCCATATCTTCGAATAGACCAAAACGGACACGTCTATGGCAGGTTCAAAAGCAGGCAGTACAGCGGCTATATAACAAAATATCTTTTTCAGCATATTTTCGTCTATTCGTGCGGCTCAATGTTTCCAAAAAAAGTGCTGGAAACGGCTAATGGTTTCGATACTTCCCTGCCGGTTTGCTCCGATTATGACTTGTGGCTTCGGCTGTCACTGAAATTTAGGTTTATCGCTTTGGCGGAATCCACATTTAAGAGACGCCGTCATACGGGAAACCTTTCCGCTCACTCTACCGAGAACCACATCACAGAATTGAAGGTCCTTGAGCGTTTCTATTATGAAAGAGGCGGCGATAGCGTAGTGCCAAAAAGGATCGCCATGCACCGATTGAGCAAGGAAGAATACCGAGTCGCAGTCGCCGCTCTCAGGGAAAAAAAATCTCAGATCGCCCATGAATATCTTAGGAAATCTTTTCGACGCTACCCGAATCCTAAAAGCTTAATCATGATGCTGCGAGCGATGTTGACTAACTTTTCGAATTTTTGATTTTGGGTGGCTATGGTAGCAGGGTTGTTTAGCCGTGCTTATAATATAGAATCTGTCAATAAACAATAGTCAGACTACAATGAATAATAATAGGAGTCTAATAAACAATGCTCAGTCGAGTTGATTCATTCTTTGATTTTTTTGCTCTCGATGACTCAGATCGTCTTTTGGGACAGCGGCTTGCCTCAGAAGCGGCCGCCAGAGCCAATGGGATGACCCAACAGAAAGACTATGAGGCATTAGCTGCTGTGTGTCTCTACAGGAAACCTCAACATATTTTCGAAATTGGAACGTATTTAGGAGTCACATCGGATTTCTTTCTTCAATTACTTCCGGAGTGCAGAGTAGTTTCAATTGCTTATGTAAATCGCAAATGGAATATATTGAGAAAAAAGCTCAACAATTCCGGGTTGTCGAAGAAACAGATTGGTTCCTGTGTCCATCAAAGCAGGCGATCTCGATTCACTCAACTTATCGGTGACTCACACGAATTAAGAGCAAACGATCTGTTGGAAAACTATGGTACTTTCGATTTGGTGTTAATCGACGGGGATCACTCCTATGAAGGAGTTTTGCAGGATACGGAACTGGTTAAAAAAATCATTGGCGAGTGTGGAGTGATTTGTTGGCATGATGCCAATCCTAAACAAAAATACATGGATGTCCGTTTGTTTTTAGAGAAAGAACCGTCTTTCCAGGCTGTTGCTACGAAAGATGACTATATAGGTGGCATAGCCTGCTGGAGTGAAATTATTCAAAATGGAATGATAACGTAGGATGACAGTTTTCGTTCCGACAATATATGGAGATATTCAATATGAATGTTTGTTTAGTGACCAGCCCTCGTTATAACAGCAAGCCAACATATAAAGCACTTGCACCTATGGGCTTAGCATATCTTGCAGCTGTGGCA
>JBARRE010000857.1:0-4119 GCA_049644065.1 Sedimentisphaerales bacterium
CTGCAACCCTTTGATCCGCCGCTGAACCGGCCATCGGTGATAAGAGCGACAGAGTCGGCCAGGCCGGCTCCCGCAATATAGCTTGTGGGACTGAGCATCTCCTGCATGCCGGGGCCGCCTTTGGGACCCTCGTAGCGGACGACAACGACGTCGCCGGCCTTGACCTTACCGGCCAATATGCCTTCGCATGCGTCTTCCTGGCTCTCGAAGATGACAGCCGGGCCGCTGTGGGTAAGCATGGATTCGGGGACGCCGGCAGTCTTGACGACACAGCCATTCGGAGCAAGATTACCTCGTAGAATGGCCAGGCCCCCGGTCTTCGAGTATGCATTATCGAGCTTATGTATGACATCTGAGTTTTTGATTTCGGCCCCGGCAATGTTTTCACCGAGCGTTTTGCCGGTCACGGTCGGGCAATCGAGATTCAGCAGGTTCGGGATTTTGCTGATCTCATTCAGGATTGCACTGATACCACCGGCGGCGTCCACGTCCTCGATGTGAATCTTGCTGGACGGCGAGACCTTGCAGATGTTCGGGCATTTCGCCGAGATTGAGTTGATGCGTTCAAGGTCGTATTTGACGCCGGCCTCGTTGGCCACTGCAAGACTATGCAGGACGGTATTGGTCGAGCCGCCCATAGCCATATCCAGAACAAGAGCGTTATCCAGCGACTCTTCGGTTATAACGTCGAGCGGCTTGATGTCCTTCTCAATGAGCGTCATAATCTGTTTGCCCGTTGCCTTGTAAAGCTGTTGGCGCTTCGGATCGACGGCAAGGATTGTGCCATTGCCGGGCAGCGCCATACCAATCCCCTCGCAAAGGCAGTTCATCGAATTGGCCGTGAACATTCCCGAGCAGCTTCCCTGGGACGGGCAGCCAGTCATCTCAAGCTCCTTGAGTTCTTCCTCGGTTATCTTGCCGGCATTGAACTCGGCAACGCCTTCGAATATGCTGATAAGGTCAACGGTTTTGCCCTCTTTTGTTTTGCCCGCTTTCATAGGCCCACCGGAGACGAAAATCGCTGGAATGTTCAGCCGGACAGCAGCCATCAGCATCCCGGGGATGATTTTGTCACAGTTGGGGATACATACAAGAGCATCAAAACAGTGCGCCCGCACCATTGTCTCGACCGAATCGGCGATAATCTCTCGCGAAGCCAGAGAATACTTCATACCGGTATGGCCCATGGCAATCCCGTCGCAGACTGCGATAGTATTGAACTCAAAAGGGGCTCCGCCCGCGCCTCGAATGGCGGCCTTGACTATCTGGGCCACCTTGTCGAGATGGACGTGTCCCGGCACGATTTCACAGAAGCTGTTGGCAACACCGATAAACGGTTTGTCAATGTCGGCAGCATTTAGACCGCATGCATGAAGCAGGCCGCGATGCGGGGCCCGCTGAAAACCTTTCTTGACTGTATCGCTTTTCATAATCTTGTTTCTCCAAAACTGCTTAGCACATCGATTCAAAATTTCAAATCGACATTCTAACCTTTCATAAAGCTCGAATAAAGAAAAATCAGCCGGATTATAGTCTGCAAAATTCATTTTGCACACACGGGAAAAAGAATTAAGATATCTCTATTCCAAATAACGTTTCTGTTAATGGATAGACCTGCGTGTGCAGGAGTGTTTCAATAAAGTGTACATGGGAAATGCCAGTCAAGATAAGGAAAAAGCATGGATACCAGAAAATGCAAAAGTTGCGGACAGGAGTTTCAGGAGTGGGTGGAATTTTGTTCCAATTGCGCAGAACCCATGGAAGGTTATTCACGGCCGGCAGGATTCTGGATCAGGGTCGGTGCGACTCTTATCGATTGGCTGATATTTATTCCAATCGGGATGCTGAGCATTTGGAATATCTATTCACTCAAAAACACGGCCGTTTTAGTTTTGATAAGCCTGCCGGCGCTCTTATACAAACCTCTCATGGAATCGTTTTTCGGAGCGACACTTGGCAAGATGTCCTGCAAGATCAAAGTCATCGACGATAACGGTAAGAAGCTCTCTTTATTCGGTGCATATGTCCGATTCTTTCCCTTTCTAATACAAAACGGCATTAATCTGGTAGGTCAACTGATTGTGTTTTCGTCACCGCAGTTCCAATCTGCCACTTCAATGATAGAACTCCAGGAGGCACAACAGGCAAATTACTTAAATATTATTGGTCTTATTTTGATTCCACTCGTAATAATCGAATGCGTTTTCGCTGCATTTACCTTCAGAAAACGCGCATTACACGATATGCTGGCGGAATCTTTCTGTGTTTATAAAGAGCCATAGAAGCTTAGCTCCGAACTACAAGGTTGAGAAGGAGAAAACACATAATAAACGACACAATATGTTGCTTAATGAGAACTTACAGGAGAATAAATGATGAGGCAGAGTAAGGTATTGAGTTTTTCAGCGAATATTATTCTTTGCATGCTGCTTTTAATGGCTGGCTGCACTAAGCTTGCCGAGGAACCTGCTCAGACCAAAGCCGAGCCTCAAAAAACCGCTCCAGCCAAGATCGAATCCGAAGAACAGGAACCGACTGTGAAATTAGCATTGAAATTCACCCCGGCCGATTCAACAACCTATAAGGTAACAACAGACAATGATAATAGCGTTATGTGGGAAAGTGTTGACTCAGAAAAACCGAAAGGCTTCACGGGCGAGCATACCGGCAGAAAAATCGAAATTACTTTCACGCAGCAAATACAAAGCACCGATGATAATGGCAATGCCGTCGCAAAGATTACAATCAAGCAGCTAAAGTACCTGGTAAAAGTCAAAAACGACATCACAATAGACTTCGACAACTCCAGGCAGGAAGACCGGCAAAATCCTCTAAGCAAACTGATCGGGCAAAGTTACACCATAGAGATAACAGCTTCCGGACAGCTTTCAAAACTTATCGACGCAAATGACGCCCGAGCCGCCGTCAAAGGCGATTCTTCCGAAAACAAAACGGCTGCCAATCTCCTCTCTCTCAGGGCAATCACAGAACGGCACACGATTCCAGCCTTGCCCGCCGCCGACAAAAATCACTTACGCATTGGAGAAAATTGGAGCAGTATACAGAACTTTTCCTTCAGTATGATGGTCTCAAAGTCGTACGAAAAAATCTACACTCTGGAAGAAATCAAAGACATGAACGGCCACCGAATCGCGATTGCCCGGATGGAAGCAGTTCCCTCAGCGGAAAACGCCAAGGAGCTGCACAAAGAACAGTCAGCAGCTTTCCTTGCAAACATGTCCGACAATACAGAAACATATACGGGTGAGCTAAAGCTGGATTTGACCAACGGTAAAGTCGAAGAATATCGCGAAAATCTTACTACAGAATGGCTAATCGCCGATCCGAATCCGAAGGAGAACGAACAGCCTGCCGCACTAAAAATGACCGCCGTTCGTGCCTTTAGCATCGAAAAAATCGATTAGAATCGCTTTATCGTTCGCGGCTGGCCGTTTGTCTTCTGCGAACTCACTTGAAAGGAATAAAGTTGAAGGCCACGCTACTAATTCTGACGGCTTTGGTTCTGAGCGTGCTGGCGGGATGTAAGCCGACTGCCGGGGAAGAAGAATTGTTGGGCGAACCGGGAGAGCTTTTGACTGTAGATTTCCAGGCCGGCCAAACTTTGCGATACAAGTTCGTCTCCGGCAGAGAAATAACCGTCGAATGGGACACGACGGCAAAGGCATCTCGATCAGGCAGACCTGTTTCCGACAAATCCTCCGAATCGCTGGAAATCATCATGGCTTATACACCCATCGAAATAGATCCGTACGGCCTTACAACCGTCGAGGCGGTCTGCGATTCCGTGAAAGTGACGCGAAGCAAAGGCCCGGGCAGGGACGCCGTGGAAACTCTCGCCGGCAGGACTTTCACGCTCGCCGTCGGGCCTACCGGCAGGATAGAAGATTATTCTCAATTGGATGAGTTACTAAAAGAGATCGGCAAGAAAGTGTTCCGGGCAAATACCGATATGGGCAGGATCAAGGAACCTGATATGATAGGCGACGTCGTTGCCACTCAGTGGTTCCTGTGGGACGCAGTCTCCAGCCTAAAAAAACCTTCCCGGGGCCTGGCAGTCGGACAAAGCTGGAACTCGAAACTCTCCGTGCCCACCCCGAT
>JBARRE010000858.1:0-4530 GCA_049644065.1 Sedimentisphaerales bacterium
CCACTTATGTTATTATGCTGGTGCCCATAAAGCGATAAATCCTTTTATAATCATGTGTTAATCAACCAAATATTTTGGAGTTGAGCCTTAATTATTTAGTTTGGTTGCGGCCGGAGGCCGCGCCAAGTGATATCAGTAGTACATTATGACAATTGAATTTGTAGATAAATGGGGAAAGGGTGGCAGCCTCAAAGTCGAAGGCTTTGGGGATGGTAAATGCCAGAGAAACCATCCCCAAGCTGCGCTTGAGGCTGCCACTCAATCGCAGGAAGACAACCTACAAATTCATGCGTGACAGACGAGTACTTTATTTCGTTATAAGGGCAACGAATGAACAGATGCGATAATCTTACTATGATTCTTGTCGTGTTTGCCGCTTCGACTATTCCAAGCTGCACTCCGACGGTCAAGTCCGAACGAGCCGAAGTCCGGCCGGCTCCCGCTGCCGGCAACCAGGGCGAATCAACAGGCGGACCTCCGCCGCTCGTCGTCGATTTAGATGCTCCGCTGCTTCTTGACGAACCAACCGAAGAGCAACAAGCTTTTGCCGGCATGACTACGCAGGCGGCAGTTGAAAACGCTGCCTGTTTTGTATGCCATGCCAACTATAGGTCTGAGTTGCTCGCGAACCAGCATGCCGGGGCAAATGTCGGCTGCTCCGGCTGTCACGGCGAGCACCGCATGAAGGTGCGCACTATCATCTGGGACAAGAAAACCGAAAACTCCTCAGCACGAACCGAGGGGAATAAATCTCCGGCACATTTATGCTTGTAGGGAGAAAAGCGATTATGAATAAATTCGAATCTATCGGCAAAGAATTGTTGTCACTTATAGAAGAATGGGAACCGAAACTGTCAGCTCTTGGCAATGATGTTATTACCGGAAGGCGAAACAACCAAAACCGCACCATCAAACAGATTACAGGGCACATGGTGGATTCGGCCTCCAACAACACGCATCGAATCATCCACCTGCAGTACCAGAAGAGCCCCCTGATTTTTCCATGCTATGCAACACATGGGAACAATGACCGGTGGATTGCCATCCAGAACTACCAGCAGGAAGACTGGGACGAGCTGGTTCAATTATGGAAATGCACCAACACGCACATTGTCCACTTGATTCGGAATATAAACACTGAAAAGCTGGATAATGTCTGGATGTCCGGCCTGAACGAGGAGATATCACTCGAAGAGATGGTCGTCGATTTCCCGCGGCATTTCAAACTGCATCTGAGTGAAATAGACGAATTAATAAATTTACCTTTGGAGAAAGAACTATGAACGAACAGAGCGAAACAACAGTGTCAAGACGTGGATTTATGGGTGGAGCTGCGGCGCTTGGGGCCTCTGCGATGATGTCCCGATATGTCCTGGCCGGCTCAGGCGGCCGGTCAGCGGGCAAACCCAATTCCAATTTCAACGGCGTACAAATCGGGGCGATTACCTATAGTTACCGCGGCATGCCCGGCAGTGCTGAGGACCTTCTTAAATACCTCGTCAAGTGCGGGCTCAGCTCGGTCGAGTTGATGGGCGAACCGGCTGAGCAATTCGCCGGAGTACCGACCGGCGGCGGACGCCCGGGGCGAGGCCGGGGACAAATGACGGAAGAGCAGCGGAAAGCCCGGCAACAAAGACAGGAAGAACAGCTCAACTGGCGCTTATCGGTTTCAATGGACAAGTACCGTGCCCTTCGCAAGATGTACAATGATGCAGGCGTCAATATCTATATCGTCAAGTTCGACAGCATCGGCAATGCGAACATGCCGGACGGAGAGATCGATTACTACTTCAATGCGGCCAAGGCCCTCGGCGCCAAAGGCATCACGCGAGAGCTTTCGGAAGAAGCGGCAAAGAGGCTTGGGCCTATTGCGGACAAGCACAAGATTATGATCGGCTTGCATAACCATACGCAGATGACGCCGAAGACGTATGAAGGACCTATACTGTCCTACGGAAAATACATGGGGATCAACTTCGACGTGGGTCATTATGTCGCCGGCACCAACGAGTCGCCGATTCCTATAATCGAAAAGTACCATGATCGTATCCTAAGCCTTCATCTGAAGGACCGGAAGGTCAATAACGGCCCGAATATGCCTTTCGGCCTGGGAGATACACCGGTGGCGCTCATCCTCCAGTTGATGAAAAAAGAAAAGTGGACGTTCCCAGCCGACATTGAGCTCGAATATAGTGTGCCCGAAGGCTCGGATGCCGTGACTGAAGTTGGCAAGTGCGTTCAATTTTGCAAAGAATCGCTGGCCTGACAGTCCCGAACCGCATTCGAGTCCTGAATGGAAACGATTTGCATATTTGTCGTTAAGAAAGGGGATCAATAACGCATGCAGCGTCCCTTTGCGCTCTGGCCACTGGTCTTCTGCCTTCTTTTCCTTTCGCTGGGAGGTCTGTACGGCGGTATAGCCATGCTGACCGATCCCACCGGCGGCTCGCTCCAGTTGACAGAAACACTGCCTCTTTTACCGGTGTCCGATTATATTCTTCCCGGCATATTCCTTCTGGTCGTGATGGGACTGGCGCCACTGCTGCTGATCTACGGCCTGCTGGCTCGCCCAAAGTGGAGATGGGCCGAGAGATTGTCCCGCTGGAGCGGACATCACTGGGCCTGGATTGGAACGCTCGGACTCGGAGTGACATTGGCAGTCTGGCTGATCGTTCAGGGGCTGCTGATCGGCTTCGAGTGGGCCATCCAATACATCACGGCGGTTAATGGATTTTTGATAATACTGTTCGTTTTGGCGCCCGGAGTGAGAAAATTCTATGCCGAAATGTAACACAGGCAAGTCGATTATTCATGCTGGATGAAAAGAAGATTTTGATTGGAGATTAGAGAATTGGCGGATTAGGCGGGTAAAGCTCAGGGCACTTGCCGCTTCTTATAAAGCCGGCAGGCTCAATCGCATCCCTAAGGTTAGATCGTTCTCGTCTTCCAGGACATCGGCATTCAGTTTGCTTATCTCTTTGTACCTGCTTCCATTTCCGAGCTGCTTGCCGGCGATGCTCCATAAGCTATCGCCTTCCCGCACAATGTACTGATTTGCTTTGTGACTATCAGCCGAAATATGCCTTCTGCCAATAGATTCTACTTTCTCAAACATTGAACTCGGGAAGATGCCATAAATATTGATCTTGTCAAGCTCGGAGGCTATCAGTTTGGGTATGACAAGGCTTTGCCCGAGACTAATCTCATGAGGGGATGCCGGCAGTTCGCTATTGTTCTGGAAGATGCGGATGCTGCTTGCTATTCCATCAACTTCATTAGCATCGCCAAAACAAGGCAGGCCATTGAGCATATATACAAATACAAATATGGCTGCCAATCCCAACAACAATCTAATTTTTGTATATGAGCCCATAGCGAAACTCCATCTTTTGTTGCGCAATGCACAACGATTATGTGTATACCCCCAGAGTGAAATATGTGCTAATTGCTTCTTTCACTCCTATATAAAATATAGTGATAAAAAGACCGAAAGCCAAAATTGTAGATCTAATAAAATAATTTTCACCAGCCGGAAGGGAAAATCCGGCCTATAGCCGCACTTTTGTTTCCAATCTCGATAGTGCCCCGGCATCAAGGATACGACCTGAGAAGGCGCAGACCTATGACAAAGGTATATATACTATCGTCGGGCGGTATGCCGCTGCGGTCCGTCGAACGCAGATGTAAGGCATGACTGCTCCAGCTTCCACCTCGCATTACCCGGCGCGAACCCGTCTCGGGGCCCTGCGGATCGGTTTGAGGCCCGCGTGAGAAGGGATCCTGCCAGAAGTCCGAGCACCACTCCCAAACATTGCCGTGCATGTCATATAATCCCCACGGATTGGGTAGCTTCAAGCCTACTTGTTTGCTCCCGTGCGGATAGCCATGCTTGTCATTATTCCCGCCCCACCACATGTTTTTGTCGTATGTGCCGCAGTATACCCTGACGTCGTTGCAGTCCAGGGCATCTCCGAACGAGAAACGCGTCGTCGTTCCCGCACGGCATACATACTCCCATTCCGCTTCGGTCGGCAGCCGGAACGTGCCTTTGCCCATCTCATTCAGCCGGCGGATAAAAACCTGGCAGTCGTTCCAATTGATTTTGTGCACCGGATAGTCATCGCCGACACCGTGGTCATTTGCCGGATTTGTTCCCATCACTGCTCGCCAATGTGCCTGTGTGACTTCGTACATGCCAAGATAAAACGCTCTGGTTAACGTGACCTGGTGCGGGGACCATTCTCGCACCAAACGGGCTCTGTCGGTTGTCGGAGAGCCCATCGTGAATTCCCCCGGCTTGATTAAAACCATTTCCAGCGGCTTGACGCCCTCGGGCAAATTCGGCAGATCTATCGTGATCGTTTTAATAACTTGTTTATCCGGAAGTTCCGAACCTTTTTCCCATGTTCGGCAGGAAAAAACCGCCAAGGCAAACACGAGAACCACAATCGGGTAAATAGAAAGATGAGATTTCATTAGGATTTTCCTTTCATTAAATTCCTTGTTCATAGTTTATACTATTACCTAAAG
>JBARRE010000859.1:0-23276 GCA_049644065.1 Sedimentisphaerales bacterium
TGGGGCTTCGAGTTGTGCCGGCGCGTAAACTCGCCGCGATTCAAGATGTTGTACGACATTTACCACATGCAGATCATGGAGGGCGACCTGATCGCCACAATCCGCAAGAACATTGATTTCATCGGCCATTTCCATACCGCGGGCGTTCCCGGCCGGCATGAACTCGACGAGAACCAGGAGATTTATTATCCCGCGGTAATGAGGGCAATTGCCGAGAGCGGCTATAAGGGCTATGTTGCCCACGAGTACAGTCCTACGCGAGATCCGATGGAATCGCTCGTACAGGCCGTGCAGGCTTGCGATGTTTAGGTTCAAGCCGGAACCGGAACAGTCAAAATGTGCCGGAGAGCTTGCCCATTTTTACAGCCGACACTGCAGGAGTACTGTTTATGAAGTCATACGGGATGATGTCGGTCAAAGCAGAATCCCGGCACAAACGCAATTGTTAATGGAGATCCAAAATGACAGGCCAGAGGAAACAACTCATGTCCGGCGTCTTACTTCTCGTCGTACTTCTATGCAAATCAGGTCAGGCAGAACCGACAAACGGGCCCCTGCGAATTTGCCCCGACAATCCGAGATACTTCGCGGAAGCTGACGGAAAAGCAATCCTGCTTGCCGGCTCGCATGTCTGGTACAACCTCGTTGACATGGGGGCTCAAGACCCGCCCAAGCCGTTCGATTATGAGGCATATCTCGACTGGATGGGCAAGTACGACCATAACTTCATGCGCATGTGGGCATGGGAGATGGTCAAGTGGGACACGCACGGTAACAATGCAAAAATCCGCAACGATATTACTGAGTTCCACGTTCGTCCGCATCCGTGGCAACGCACCGGCCCGGGCAAAGCCCTCGACGGCAAGCCGAAATTTGACCTGAAAAAATTCGAGCTGGAATACTTTCAGAGACTGATAGATAGGGTCGATCTCGCACGCAAGCGAGGGATATACGTTTCGGTCATGCTGTTCGAAGGCTGGGCGATGCAGCGAGTCGAGGACGGCTGGAAATCGCATCCGTTTCATCCCGAAAATAATGTCAACGGCGTCAATGGCGATTCGAACGGGGACGGTAAGGGCCTGGAAGTGCACGAACTGGTCGTTGACGCCGTGACAGATATTCAAAAGGCATATATCCAAAAAGTTGTCGATACAGTTAATCGCTTTGATAATGTCCTGTACGAGATTTCCAATGAGAACCATCCCGAATCCACACAGTGGCAATATGCGATGATACGGTATATCAGGGAGTACGAAAAAGGCAAGCCCACGCAGCACCCGATTGGGATGACGTTCCAATTCAAGGGCGGAGCTAATAAAAATCTGTTCGACAGCCCGGCAGACTGGATATCCCCGAATCCGGAGGGTGGCTATAGAGACAACCCACCATCAAACAATGGAAAGAAAGTAATCCTTACCGATACGGACCACCTCTGGGGCATCGGAGGCAATCAGGCGTGGGTATGGAAGAGTGTCACGCGAGGTCTGAATCCGATTTTCATGGACCCATACGACGGCATAGTATTAGGCAAGAAGTTCGACTCCAACTTCGTGCCGATACGGCGCAGCATGGGATACGTGCTGGGGTTCGCGCAGCGGATGGATCTGAACAAATGCAAACCGGTGACTACGGGCTATTGCCTCTCAAATCCGGGCAGACAGTACCTGGCCTATCAACCAACGGCAGGCGACTCGGTCAAGCTAAAGCTCAGTCCGGGAGAGTACAGCTTCGAATGGTTCGATCCCGGTTCGGGCAAGACTGTCACGACGGGTAAAATCCGCGGGGACGAAAAGAAGGAAACAATCTTCTCAAACCCTGTGGAGGCAGATGCCGTTTTGTACGTACACTTGGCCAAACCCAGATGATTCCAGCCGCCTTTAAGGCGTAGGTTCCTGCAATTCAATACACGGGAAGGGAATTAAAGGTGTCCGGTACATTTTTCGATGAGTTGTGCTTGCTAATGACAGGCGTGGCGATTGATTATTGATTATTTGCTATTGATTATTTAGATTGCTGGTTTGGCATTTTGGCAATTCGAGTTTTAAATTTGTATCGGATTTCGATATTAGGATTTAGAATTTGGTGGGGCAAGCCGCCACCCTACGACATCGGGTGGAATTAAGTATTCTGCCCCCGGAATTAAACCGCTTACAATCGACTTCTATGGTGTACTCAAGCTGCCGAAAATTGTGGACATTGAGATGACATTATGCTAAGAGACTTGAAGCTTGCAGGAGTGTTTCTGTGAAGTTTATTGGGAAATCCCGACGGATTAGAAATAGTACTTGAGATTAAGGAGAAACAGGAAATGAAGAAAGCCGCTCGTCCAACCATCGCAGTAAGCATAATTGTCATCGCAATTACCGTAATCATGTTCTCAAACGCTCTTGCTCAACGTCCTTCCGGAAGGGCCGGACGCGGACAAGGTGACGCACAGCTTGAGAAACCTCCGGTCCCAAAAGACGATAATGAAAAGAAGGTCCTCGGCATTCTGGATGATATCCTCGCAAGTCAGCGGTATAGAAACGTGCCGTCGCAGGACGGGCGTCTGCTCCGCCTCCTGGCCGAAACGATGAACGCGAAGAATGTCGTCGAGATCGGGACATCGACGGGCTACTCCGGAATATGGTTCGGCATGGCGCTTCAGAAGACCGGCGGCAAGCTGACTACATTTGAAATCGATGCCCAGCGCGCCGCGACGGCCCGGGTGAATTTCAAACGAGCGGGCATGGCCGACATAATCACCCTTGTAGAGGGCGACGCCCACGACAAAGTGAAACAACTCAAAGACCCGATTGACATTCTCTTTCTGGACGCGGACAAGGAGGGCTATGTTGATTATCTGAACAAGCTGCTGCCTTTAATCCGCCCCGGAGGCCTTATAATCGGACACAATATCAATCCCCGGATGGCCGATCCCAAATTTATGGAGGCAATCACGACCAATCCGAATCTGGATACCATAGTCCGGACCGAGGTCAGTATCACTCTCAAAAAGAATTGATTCTTGTCCGTTGTGTTCGCCGTTGTGTTAACCGCCATTCTCATGTCCTGAGCAAAAGGGGGTGGAAAGTTCGCCTGGAATAAGTAGAATATGCTAAAGGCTCCGAAGTACGAATTCCCGGAGTCTATTGCTCGGATTGTTTAGGGACAGAATCGGCGAATGTCAAAGCGTGATCCGAAAAGATTTTTCTTTGTGATAGCTATAATCTTGATAGCCGCAGTGTCGGGATTATTATGGTGGATGCATGTGAATGCTCTTTACGCCTGCCTTATAGGTATGAGTGTCATTGCGTTCGTATTCTACGGGTATGACAAGCGGCAGGCTATTAGGAATCGCCCGCGAGTTCCTGAAGTAATCCTGCATATGCTGGCGCTGTTGGGTGGTACGCCGGGTGCTTTCCTGGGCCAGTTGGTCTTCAGACACAAAACGAAGAAACTGAGGTTCAGGATTATATTTCTGGCTATTGTCCTGCTTCAGGCGGGAGTTGGATTTTGCTACTGGCGCTATTGGCGATAAAAGAAAATGTCCATAATTCGAAGAGAACAGCCGCAAGATATCCCTGAAATCCGAGAGGTCAATATCCGAGCTTTCGGCCAGGAACAGGAGGCTTCGATAGTAGACAAACTGCGGGAGAAATGCAATAGCGTACTTTCTCTCGTGGCATTAACCGACGGCAAGGTGGTGGGGCATGTCCTGTTCAGCCCGGCAGTAATCGAGGGCGAGCACGGAAGACTCGTGGGGACGGGCCTGGCGCCGCTGGCTGTACTGCCGGAATACCAGAGAAAAGGTATCGGTTCCCAACTCGTACAGACGGCAATAGCATGGATCAAGAAAGGTGGATGCCCCTACATCATTGTAATCGGCCATCCGGAATATTATACCAGATTTGGCTTCGAACGGGCCGGCCGGTTCGGAATCAGCAGTGAATGGGACGTACCGGATGAGGCGTTTATGATTCTGAGACTGGACAGGAGAGCTATGAATGGTATAACTGGTGTGGCCAGGTATCGGCAAGAATGGGCCGAGGCAATGTAGCTTTGACTGGTATTTATATAATCAGGAGCTAATCATGTATGAATTGCTTATCAGGATCGAGACGATTTGTGTTGAAGCCCCGCTGCCAACGTTACTCGGCGTTGGAGCGGTAGCGACGGTTGCCGGCTTACTGCTCTGGCTGGCGGGCACATATTTCAGTTCGGTAATCATCGGAATCCTTGGTGCCGCAGTGGGATCGTTCTGCGGCTTGCTGATTTCTCAATGGTTCGATGTAAGCTCGCTGTTGAGTATGGGTATAGGAGCTGCCGTCTTCTGTATTGCGGCGGTCCTTTTGAGAAACATCATTATCATTGTGCTTGCTATCATTATTTTCGCTCTGGCGGCGGGGACCGGCTATTCGAGTATGATTTTGGGAAATCCTGCTGTGCAACCGGAAACTGAGCCGGATGCTGTGGCGGTTAGCTCATTCAGCCAGATGGACCCAACAATGCGATTATCCTATGTCGATGAGATTTCAGAGGAGCAGGACGGTTTTTTTGAGAAGCTCAAGGCGATGCTGAAAGACACGTTGGGTACTATGAGTCCGTACAAATGGAAGCTTTTGCTATCCACACTTGTTGGAGGGATCGGCGGCTTGCTTCTGGTCTGGCTTATCAAGAGATTTGTAATTGCTCTGTGCTGCAGCGTTGTGGGGGCTATGCTGGTTCTTGTTGGGATCGAGAATCTGCTCATGGCGGCCGGTTTTCAGATGTGCAATGCATTCGGAGGACATCGGCCCGCACTAACGGTGACATATTTTTCAATGGTGGGAATTGGTGCCGTAGTGCAACTCATAATAGCCAGGTCTCAAAAGCCCAAAGAGGCTGAAGCCAAGAAGAAGAAATAAAATTCTAATGATTGAACATCCGAATAATACTATCCAGGAAAAAGTATGGTTTCATTTTTACATACCTGTGATCCTGTACATAATTATTCTCACCTGGATTCCAGACGTATCGGTCGCGGAAGTATCAACCGGCAGAGTTCCGTACACAATCGTCGATACCGCCCAAGTCAGGTGTTACAGCAACAATGCAGAAATAGAATTCCCTAAAGCCGGCGCCGCATTTTTCGGTCAGGATGCGCAGTACACCGGCAATGAGCCTGCTTACAAAGACAACGCCGACTGCACGGTGACAGACTTGAACACAGGACTGATGTGGCAGAGCGATCCCGGCGAAAAAATGACGTTTAATCAGGCCGTTGCAGGAGCCTCCAAATGCAGGATCGCCGGCTACACGGATTGGCGGCTTCCGACCATCAAAGAGCTGTACTCGCTTATTCTTTTCAGTGGTACTGATCCGGATCCGATGAGCCAGGATTCCTCCAGGCAGCGGCCCTTCATCGATACGAAATATTTTAAGTTCCAGTACGGCAATCCCGGCCGTGGTGAGCGAATCATAGATTCTCAGTTTGCCACCTGTACCAAGTACGTCAGCACCACGATGCGTGGGGATGAAACCATGTTCGGTGTTAATTTTGCCGATGGTCGAATTAAAGGTTACGGGATGAGAAGTCCTCGCACTGGCGGAGATAAGACATTTCATGTTCTGTACATGCGCGGCAACACAAGCTATGGAAAAAATGATTTCAAAGATAACGGCGACGGCACGGTAACGGATGGGGCCACCGGCCTGATGTGGATGAAAGTAGACAGCGGCAAACTCAAGGCGGGCAAAAACAAAGATGGAAAGCTGAACTGGCAGGAGGCGCTTGATTGGGCTGAGAACCTAAAATACGCGGGGTATTCAGACTGGCGGCTGCCCAATGTCAAGGAGCTTCAGAGCATTGTGGATTATACACGTTCGCCGGCTACGACGAATTCGGCGGCGATCGATCCGGTTTTTCAGACGACTTCGTTTATTGCCGAAGGCGGCCAAGAGGATTATCCGTGCTACTGGAGCGGGACGACTCATGCCAGTCTGTCGAGTGCCAGTACGGCGGCTTATGTCGCGTTTGGCAGATCATTTGGCTGGATGCAGAACAGACGCTCGGGTCAATACATGCTGATGGATGTCCACGGCGCCGGCTCGCAGCGCAGCGATCCCAAGTCAGGCGACCCGTCGAGATTCCCCCACGGCCGAGGCCCGCAGGGCGATGTGATCCGAATCTACAACTTCGTCCGTTGCGTCCGCGGCGGTACCGCAGAGCCGCGTGCCACCGGGCCGGAAATCCAGATGATACAAGCGCCAAGACGCCCGCAGCAAATGGGAGAACGTATGGGCCCGGATGACAGGATGCGGCAAAATCCCCGCACCATGCAAAGGACGGAATCTCAAGAGCAGCCAACCGGCGTGATTATTAACAATGAAGGGTCCTTCGAGGGCTATACCTTGTTTGCTCCCATCAATTCGACGATGACCTATCTGATCGACAATGAAGGGCGAATTATCAACACATGGAAAAGCGATTACAGGCCGGCACATTCCGTCTACTTGCTGGAAAACGGTCATTTGCTGCGAACGGGGGCAATGGGGCCGAGAGAAAATAGCGCCTTCCATGCGGGTGGTTCCGGCGGCCACGTGCAGGAATTCACATGGGACGGTGAACTGGTCTGGGACTATGAATATTCAAGCGACAAATATCTTCTTCATCACGATATCGAATACATGCCGAATGGCAATATATTGATGATTGCCTGGGAAACTAAGGATAGAAATGAGTTGATCGCCGCCGGACGAAATCCCGAATCAATCGGAGAACGGGGCTTTTGGGTGGACCACGTAATTGAAGTAAAACCAGCCGGCAGGACGAGCGGTGAAATCGTTTGGAAATGGCATTTGTGGGACCATGTGATTCAGGATTTCGATTCCTCCAAAGCGAACTACGGAGATGTTGCCAAACATCCCGAATTGCTCGATCTGAATTACACTGCCCGACGTGGAAGGATGAACGAGGATTGGAATCATACAAACTCTATCGACTACAATCCGGGATTGGTGGGCAATGATTTAACGCCAGGAAAACCGATTGGTCAGTAGTCTGCTGAACAACAAGTAAAGACAGCCAAACCCAATCCCAACTACGATATTCGGTGTTGCAGCATCGCGTATTCAAGGAGGGATTGACAAGCGGTTACCACACGTTAGAGTTTGGCATTGGCTTCAATGCCGGAGTGTTCTGTGTCGGGGGAGAACGCCGGGCTCAGCGGGCCGAGAAAGTCTGCCATCGCTCTCTCTACAAGCAGGAGTCTGCTGCGGAATGTTTCGTGATCGGCTTGGTACGTGAGTTCTTTGGATTCAGACGAAAGTTCAGCGGAAGGCTGATTATTTTGCAGACGCATGACGGGGATCATCTTGCTCTCAAGATAGAATGACCTTATGTAATTCTCGACCATATCGAGCATGGTGAATAAGGCATAGTTTTTGCATAACCATTTCAACTTGGGCAATGTGCTGTTCAGGTTCACGTAACACTTGAATTGTCTCAATAAGCTCAACGGCAGATGGGGCTGGGCCGGATCGATCTCACGGGGATGAACATAGACGATCAGCGGCCGCCCTGCTGTTTGCAATTTGCCTATTCCCCACTTAATCATCAGTTTGTTGGCCAACCTTAAGTACCCGCCACCAAACAAACTTGTCCTGTGACCGAAGATTTCAACAATGGACATTGGAATCTCGAGCAGGTGTCCGCTCCGAGTCTCGATAAAGTAAGGTCCCAGAGGTGAATCCGCAATCCCGCCATGTCCATGTGAAGCAGGAAATACACTTGAGTCGTATTGATAGCCTGATTCCTTAATCACTTCAAAAGCCCAGGGAGCTTTCTTGGTAATGCCAAAACCGGGCGCTCGGAAGCCTCTGATTTGGTCTCCGATTGTATTTTCCAAAATATCCCTGGCCAGCGTAATATCATCTCGAAACGCGTTTGGCCCGACTTTATATGCGAGAACGTGCGCATATCCGTGGCTGGCTATTTCATGACCGGCGTCTCGGCACATACATACCAAATCCTTGTGCCGCTCGGCAAGCCACCCCAACCAGAAGAAAGTGACTTTCACCGAAAAGGAGTCGAGCACAATCAACAACTCTTCGAGATTTCTCTCGATCCGGGATTCGAGAGAAGGCCAATGCTCGATGCCCGGCACGGCAGGGCTGTCCAAAATGTGAAACCAATCCTCAACATCGATAGTCAAACACGAATGCAGTTTGCCTTTCGGCAGGTTCTCTGATGCCAACATAAATTTTTCCTCCATGAAAAGATAAGAACTGCTCCCTTAGACTTATAGCTTCCTGCTACTTGTCATGTAGAACATCCTGATTATCGGCGTCCATTCCTAAGCGTGATGACCGTGATCTCCGGTGGGCAAAAATACCTCATTTTGATTCTTGAGGTTCCCACTCCTCGTGATGTATACCCAACCATGCCGTTGTAGCTCCACTTGCCGCTTGCCATTTTCCGGCCGGCCGTTGGGCCGCAGAACACGACAATACCGCCGGGTAAACAGATCTGCCCCCCGTGAGTGTCACCAGCCAGGTATAAGGAATATTCAGCCCCGGCTGATTCCTTGTACTTCGCAGGCGAATGGCACACCATTATTTTGAATGCGCCGTCCCATGTATTACCGTCGGTTAATACAATGTCATCCGCTTTATAGTGGCTCGGGTCATCCATCCCAGCCAGGTATATCTTGTCTCCTTTCCTTTCAAGGTATATGCCTTCGTTTATCAACATCTCCACACCACGCCCCTCTAACAGTTCGGCAATCCTGTAGAGGTCATAATTGCCCAATATCCCAAATACCCTTGATTTAGTTTTGAGCAGTTCTGCTATCCGCTTAATTTGCGAATAAACCTGGTCAGGGTCTTCGTTTCGACCGTAAGTGTAATCACCTCCCAGAATACAGTAGTCGTAATCAATGTTGCCGACGACGCTGAGCACTTTATCGGCCAGCGGATTCGTTCCATCTAAATGCAGGTCGGTTACGAACAATATGCGTATATTATCAAATCCTTTCGGCAGATGGCCAAAGACCAGTTCCACATTTTCGACCCGGACATCAAGAGCGTTTCTCAAGCCCACACTTCTAATGAGACTTACTCTTAAGAGAAAATCAAGAACACCCCAACACCATTGAACTTTCTCCTTTTGCTCCTGCTCCTGGTTTTCAACAAGTAATCTGATCTCACTAATAGGCCGCATTTTTATATTCAATGTTTATTGACAGAATAGAAATCCTAATTGAAAAAAGTTCCAAGAAAGATCCGCCAATTACTTACGGCAGACTGCAACTGATGTATGGGCCGGCCAGCCGTGTGAACCAGAGCGGCAGCTTTTTCCATGTTTCCACCCGTGCTGCGTATTTTGGATTGTCCGGTTTGGCGATGGACAAGTCATGGCCCGGGCTTGTCCAATACTGATACACCAACGGAATCTGTTTGGCCCCCCATCGTTTCTTATATACATGCTGTCCACTACCCACTGTGCTTCTGCCAAAATCGAACCATTGTGCGCCCGCGGCACCGAAGTGCTGCATCGCTGCCCAGTTCAGGAGATAATTCGGACTGATGTCATTATACTCGGTCAGGACGGCTCCCCAGCGGCTTTGTGCCAGTCCGTTAAAGCCGTATACGAACAATCCCCCCACGGGTGTTCCGTTCAAATGCACCAGGAAAATGCGACTGTCATCAGGAAAGGTTTTGAGAACCGCACTGAAGAGCTTGCGGGGATAACACGGCGTTCCCAACTGATGCATTCGCCGGGTCCATATTCGGTAGAAATCGGCCAATATCTCCAAGCCGCCGGTTACAACTATGAGGCCGGCTTTCTCGGCTTTGCGGATGCGGTTGCGCATCTGGGGTCGCAATCGCGTCCAGAGTTCGGCCGGATCGGAAGTTAGCGGTAGACACATGGTGACCTTGTCGGTGCGCCGATGCAAGTCGTAAGGCAAAGGCTCGATGTTCCTGAATTCCATCGATTCACACTCTTTTTCTTCACTCAGTTCAATGGCACGCTCGTATAGAGCTCTTGAGGCCGCTTCATTTTCGGCAAGAGGGCCGCCGTAGTTGCTGAATGCCTGGGAGATCATCCTATTGCCGAATAGTCGGCTGCGGATAAGTGTCAGGGGAAGAATTCCGCATACGGTGCCATTCTGATATGCGGCCAGGTGGAAGGATTTATGTCCGAGGGGTTGTACGACGCTCTGGGCCCATGCGAACAGATGACAGAGTTTGGCCCCGGGCATCCGACGAACAAAATCATCGCACTCCGGATGGTTGGCGCTACAAATATCGACATCCATCGTATAATCCTCCGTGCATTCTAAAAACAGTGTTTTGAAAGTTGTCCGGGATTAGTCTTCTTCTTCGATTCTTTTGAGCCACGCTTCCCTCCAAAAGTGAAAGCAGGACCGGTCACAACCGCCGAATTCGGACCCATCGCACATAGCTCCTTCGAGTATCACAGTGTTCGTCATTTTCCTCGATTCGCCATTGCTCTCGAGCAATATATTCTCAATGCGTTTGAGGACTCTGTATCGTTTGCCGCAGAACTTCCTCATGCCCGTCATCCACAAAAGGCCCTTATGCTTTCTATCCGGGCCGAGCGTGGCCAGGATGTCATCAATTGATTTGACTTCTACATGCTCACCCGGTCTTAATCCAAGGGCCTCCGAATCGGATGACCTTTTGTTCTCCATCGATGTTTGCTGAGTATCCTGACAATTGCATCGGGATGGGCTCCTGTCGATCAAGATATGGTTCAGCGTTCGCCAGAAGCCCATGTTCTCAAAATGCCAAACCGCATAACTTCGAATCTTCTGATATACTTTGAATGGCCTGTTCATGAGGCGGGGCGTGGAACTTGTTTGCAGACAGTCGAACTGACCGTGACATGACCTGCAATGGAACGACATAATAACACCTCCGAAAAAAAAATTTATCTGGTTTCTTTATACGGACAAAACCGTGACTGAATCTGTAACTTGCCAACACGCACAATATAAATTGCATATTACTAAGTATTCATCTGCCGAAACACGTGTTGAATTTTTCGACATCCCGTTTTGATAGAATTTTGAAAGCTTTTTTTCCCAATTCCGGAAAGCGAAGGGCCCAGTCAAAGTCAATTAAGTAAGGTTTGCCGGAGCGCTCCTCGATTATTATGTTGCCGTACTTGATATCGTTCCAGATGAAACGGGTCTTGTGTATCTTATTGAGTTCGGCGAAGATAAGTTCGATGAATTGTGTGTCAATGACTTCGCTCAAAACGCGCCTGCATTCCGGGATACGTTCGAGCACTCTTTTTCTTTTACCGGAACGTGTCAGTTCAGGATTTTCTTCTATGTCACGGTCTCGGACAACCGCGCCCCTTCTGGCCAGTTCTTCGCGGAGTACCGGGCCAGAGATGTACGAAAAACTCAGCGTTAAATTGTCGAAATCAACGTCCATTATCACAGGTATGTTACAACCGGCACGCCCGAGGTGATAATGCGCTTCTATCTCATTCACAAACGAGGATTTATTACCTTTGTAATGCTTTTCTATGCAGACATAACCATCTATAGCTACTACTCGCAGGCCAAATCGCTTTCTTGCCAGAAACTGCTTTTTAGAGACACTCGGCACCTTCGAGATTGCCCCCACCTTCGACAGCAGGAATCCATCCTGGTCTATTTCACCAAGCTCTACTCTATGTGATTGTTGCCGGGCATTTTCAATTGACGTGACTTTCTCCCAATCCAATCCCAGTTGTTGCACCTTAGTCTTATAACCTTTATCCGCCAGAATCAGCAGCGATTCCTTGTTCCGCCGCCAATACTGTATCTTTTTCTCTGCAAAATAGTATTTCAGCGATATCCTCTTGATCAACGTGTAAAGTCGTAAACAAACCGGAACCACCGACATTACAGCAGTTAAGAGAAAATAGGTATATCCGACATACAAACGTTTATAAGGCATAATTCTATCGCACATCGAAGTCTGATATATTTACACTCCAGTTATTCATGTTAAAAACGGAGCTGTCTATGATATCGGGAATCAGTATCTTTCCGGTCATTCTGATTCTCTGCGGTTTCTTCGAATCAGGAACCTTCCAAAGCCCGGCGGGTCTTGAGGACGGCTTGCCCACATAAATGATAATATCTACAGCGTTGACAGCCGTTCGACAGATTTGCTTTACTGCTCTTGAAAGAGAGGCGTCAGTCAGCGGAACGACATCAATAATATACAACGTTCGAATCCCGCCTTCTTCCTCGTATATTTTGTAAATGCATTCAACTCCTTCTCCGAGACCGATTCTGCTGTAGCTCCCGTCATATCTGTGCCGCTCGAACTGCTTATCTACGACTTTTGCTATGTTATATCTTGCCTCTGAATTCCTCGGTATCCTGCAAAATCGAGTTGCAAATCTACAGAAAGCTCGCGACAGACCGTTGAGGGATTTCAACTTTTGAACAACGGAACCAATATTCAGAGGCAGTACATAATAGTCTAATTCGCCTATGTCTTCGTATTTCAGAAGTCTCTTTTGGACGGTGTAAAAATGTTCGTTAGGAAAGCCGAGAATAAACGGAATACCATCATTTATAAGGCCTTGATGTACGAGGTTTGCCATTTTCACAAAGTGACCTCCCCCCCGGTATTTTGGATCGACCATCGTGTCTACGGAAAGAGAGAATATTTGTTCTTCCCCGAAGAACTTATATCGTCCCGGCACAGCACTGAATGCCCCTACGACGACTTCTTCATGCAGCATCAGGCCGTGATAGGAGTAGCCCCTGGGCGTATAAAAGAATTTTCGTTCGAATGTGCCTTTTGTCATTTCTTTATTAAAAACCCGCAGAAATAAATCACGTATCTGCTCTTGCTCGGATTCTACAAGCTGATCGGTTGTCTTGAAGACAACATGAGCCTTGAACTTACATTTTGAGCGACATTTATCTTGAGCGATGGGTATCGCCCGACAGCTTGAACTTACCTCCTGAAGCGATTGAGAACGTATTGACATGGCATGATCCTTGAAAATGATCGTTAGATAATCATTCGGTGTACGGCAATGAACCATCATAGTCAGCGGATGGGTATGCTTTGCGACAATGGGGTTTTCTCTACGGCCTTATAGTGTCGGCCATTCAAGATGCTTAAATACAACTTCTCAATCTGCTCACTGATCGACTGCCAGGAGTAATGTTGTCTGATACGCTCTTTGGCCCCGACATTCACAGAGGTTACTTCCTCGCTGTGTTCGAGCAGCCAACGCAGGCGGCCCGCGAGATCGTCTACGTTTTTATTCGTGAAGTGAAAACCAGCGTCTCCGATGGCTTCCAGGTTTTCCGGAATGTCACTGACAAGACAGCAATTACCGTAGCTCATTGCTTCGAGAATACTCAGAGACAAGCCCTCCACTTCGGAAGGCTGCACATACATGTAGCAGTGGCTGAAGAGCTCTTCGATAAGACGTCCCTCGACAAAACCGGGGAACAGGATGCGCTTGTCGCCCCCGGCCAATTCAATGAGTCTCTTCCTGTATTCCACGGCACCCTGGGCATCGCCGGCAATTACAAGTTTCATATCCGTATCCAGTCGCCGAAACGCCGAAACCAGATAGTGGGCGCCCTTTTCGGGTACCAGGCGGCAGGCAAAAAGGATATACGAATTCGGCTCAAGACCAAGTTGGTATATTTCTCTGGCTTCGGTTTTCGGTTTAACATCGGCCGCCGTGGGGATGTACTGCATTTCAATCCCCCGATGCGTTCGATAGAAAGTGCATTGTGTACGGGAAACGGCCGTATAAATATGATTTTGTGATAAAGCCAGTTTCTCCAGAATCTTCACGACGGACGAGCCGACCGTGCCCCAGCGTTTGCGTTTCCATTCCAGACTATGCAACTGCAGAACGCATTTGGCCCCGCGTAATCTGGGAAGCCATGCAAAAGCACCCGGGGCAAAACTATGAAAGTGTACGATGTCATATTTTTTCTTCCAGCTTGAGTTAATCGCAGCAGTCGCCGAACAAGACAGCTTTTGCAGGCACGGTGCGGCGAATGACGGAACACTCACAATCCGCATTCCCAGATAATGCTCAGGCACGTCACCATAGTGACGCATCGTGTAAACCGTGACTTCATGCCCGCGTAGGGCCAAGCGCGAACCGAGCTCCGATGTGTACTTTTCGATACCCCCGCCCCGCATAATGTTTTTGACGGCCAAAAACGCTATCTTCATGACTGATTCTCCGTTGTTGCGTGTGCCGCAACACAAGGTTTGAGCTTTCACGGATTATTTCCCGAATTGTATGATTCAGCTCTGTTTCTCCACTATGCCCAAAGGATACCATCCTTCAGGGTCCGCACCTTTATTCGCTAATTTGATCGCTGGCAAATGACTGCTCGGATCCAGAATTCCGAACGAGACAACATAGTTACCTGTTCCGAGGGAATCCGGCAATAACAGCATCTCTTCCACTCGATGCCTCCCCGGCAGCCACTCACAAGCTCTTGCTCCTGAAGTCATAATGACCGACACCCGGCCGCCCGTCAGCTTTATCGCCGGGATATAGTTCTTATAAACCGGGGCAACACCTGTGTTCTCAATTTCCATGTCGATAGGTAAATATTGCTGGTCCGGGGACAGGGTTTCCGGCAGAACAATACGATTTAATGTAAAACGGTATCCGCATTGCCTTAAGAAATACTGTATTGAAGGGACCTGATGCGAATAAATTGATTTCGATTTGGCGTTATAAGCAGAACCATGCCATTCCAGGGCCTTGTCCCACATCTTGTCGTAACCGCCGCCTTTGGCCGGCACGTATTTGTCCAGGTCGTGCATCGTTCCCGGCGGTTCGAATGCGACAGGGCCGTTCTTCCATGCTTCCAATGCCTCGGCTTGTTCTAAATTTTGCGGATAGGAATTGAACATGTGACACCATGTATCGGAAAAATGGCCGTAATCACCAAGCGAATCCGCCCGCCAGCCCGTTCCTCTGCTGACAGCATAACGTAAGCCCGGCACGTATCCAATCAACATCGAGAGAGGGATACTGTCCCAGTGCTTCAGATACATGTCGATAATTTTGACAGCGTTTTCCTCGCTGATCATCGGAACCGCCGGCTCCGTGTGCGACATGTGCCATTCTCCCCAGAATCCAACGCTACCAATATCCATCCGTATCATGTTCTGATGACCGTTGTAACGTTCTCCGAACGCACTGACCAGCTCCTCCTGCTTAGCGAGAAAATAAGGATCGTTATGGTCGGGGGCCCATCCATTGCGATTATATTTTGTGTACCAGTAGCCTTTTGCTTTCTGCATGTACCATTTAGGGGTTCCGGCAGTTAGGTCGGCCGAACTTGTAGGCATAAACCGCAGGGCCAGATCCTGTCCTCTTTCCTGTGCTTTCTCCAGCAGCGAGTCAATCAGCTCAAAGTTATATCTGCCCTCTTGCGGTTCCAGTTTGTCCCAGTAGAAACGGAAATACGCAATAGAACATTCCGGATAATTCTCCGCCCATCTGTTCCGTTCATCTCCATTGAAAGAATGAAACGTTTCAAATCCCATCCCCGGATTAAACAGCACCTCATCGGTTGTTTCCGGCTCGACAATATAGTTTCCTGCCTGACGTGCCCACGCTGGTTTCCGCATCCATGGACATGCCATACCTCCCAATAGACAGCAAGAGCTAAGTTTAATAAAATCTCTGCGATTCATTGTAAATCCCTAATACTCTTATCCAATGCAGACTTCAATTCAGCAGATTCCTGTAAACCTTCATTAAATGCTCGTAGTGCACCTCAGAGGAAAATTCTCTTTCCACTTTGTTGCGAGCAGCATATCCTATCTCCCGGCAAAGAGATTTGTCCGACCAGAGATTTCGGATGCATTCGGCCAGTTGGTCGGCGTCTCCCATCGCGAAGAGCATCCCCGTCCTTCCATGATCGATCATCTCAGGAATTCCGCCTATACGGGACCCCACAACCGGCTTTCCATAGGCGTAGGCTTCCAAAATAGTCATCGGGGCGTTCTCATACCATTCTGAAGGCATCACAAGGAAAGCTGCGTTCTCATAGAGTTGCTTAAGATCGTCTCCGGACTTATAGCCTTCGAAAGTCACGTGATTCATTCTATGGTCCCTGACGAAGCCCTCAAATTCAGCCTTTAGCGGACCATCGCCTACGACACGGACCGGCACATCCAGATGCTTGACGGCGTTAAGTAACGTGAGAACCCCTTTTTCCTTTGAGAGTCGGCCGACGAACAGGGCATACCTGCCGTTCTCGTATTGAGGTTTATGTATCGCGAAGTTCACAAAATTCCGAATGTGAAGCAGTCGGTCTCGTGGTATTCCATTTTCTGCATGTTTTGTCAGGGAAAACATGCTGGGACAAATGAAATAGCGGATCGTATCGTACTTATGCAACCATTTGTTCAGATACGACTCCATACAGTAGACGCCGGAAGCTGTCAGACTTTCTTTATGGCACGCTTTTAACAGACAATTGATAAACCGCCCGTTTCTGCAACCTTCGCACACCGCGCCCCTGTTAAGCATGAGATATGATGGGCAGATTAGCTTATAATCGTGCAGGGTCATGACCACTGGGACGCCCTTTCGTTGCGCGACATCGAGGATGGAAGTGGTCAGCCCCCCGTATATGTTATGCGCATGCACGATATCGGAACCTGTCGCTTCAAGGAAGCGGTTAAAGCCTCGGGCTGTACGACGGTCGTACATGATGTTCAACGCCGTGGGGACTTTTTGAAGTCGTGATATATGTCTCCAATCCTTAAAAGGCTGATAGTAATCACTAAACTCCGAAAATTCGTTGTGGGGATGTGCTTGTGAGAACACCGGAACCTGATGGCCATGAGCCTCCAGAATCTTTTTCTCCTCAAACAGGACACGCTCAGCGCCGCCTTTGAGATAGTAGTAGTTATTTGCCATGGCAATGCGCATCGTTGTCCTTTCATCGTGGGGCTGTAGCCGGGTGTATGGGTGCTTTGCTCTGAGCGCTGGCCAAAAAGAACGCAAAAATACTCATGAACAGCAGGTTGTCCATATTGTTCTCACTGAAGCAGTATAGTGCAATGGCAACGATGCAATATCTATGTCTCCAGTCGATTCGGCGAAACACGGTCAAAAAGAAAACTATGTACAGTATGAGCCCGATGATCCCCTGTTCCATCATAACTCTCAAATAATCGTTATGCGGGACCTTGTACAAAAGCAAGCTCGATGCGCCAATCCCGTAGCCGCAAAGTAACTGGACTATATTCGCATCTGCGATGACATCGATGCACATGCGCCAATGCGATATTCTCCAAATCCCGGAACAGTCACTGGTGCCGTACATGCTCGACAGATTCCCATAATCCAATTCATAGCCCGAAGCGGCCAAAGGCAATTCGTGCCGAACCAAAGAAAGCTGGGTGACAATCCTATTCACTATAGGGACATCCATAAACAGGTTGGTTGTTAGCATACATCCCAGCATGACCAGAGCTATGCCGATGAGTACCAGTATCCACTTATTTCGGTACCTGTGAGAAGACTTTAGCAATACGAAGTATTTGAACAGCATCGTGCCGAGATATGCCAGGATAGCTCCGCTTGTACCCGATAGTAATAAAAACAGAACGAGAATCGCATGGATCGAGAACTTCTTTGCCCTACTATCTTTCTCCTCATTAATCAAAAACAACAATGTCATCATCGTAAGGCTAAGATTGTTCGCATTTACGAAGAAACCCGACATGCGCATCACATCATCCGTCTCGCTGGTGCCCGGTACAATGAACGATACGATGCCCATGAATAACAGAACGAAAACAAAGATCGTGCGAAACGGTGTCGAATAGATTGGGTCAAGGCCCATACTGAAGATGAAAATATACAGGATACAAATCGCAATATGCTTGATAAGGTTGTGAAATACCGTAGTCGTCGGATCATACAACGTTGCGAATATCGACAGCAGCAGAATGCAAAACACGAGCAGTACACTCTTATCTACACTTACAGCCATGATGCCCCTGCACCACGCGATACAAACGCAAAGAAACATTACTGCGCCACCAATAACAAGGAAGCCTCGTGCATCAACAATATGCGCGCCGATAGCAATCATGCTATAGACAAAGAAACCAGCGGCAGGTAGTCTCCACCCAAGCACTGTTGGCTGTTGTGTCACAGCAGCCGATATATTGGATCCGCGAATAATCATACAAATCGTCCTGAAGAAAACTGCCGCTTTGGCATTTCTCGCTGTTGTCTCCTGTCGTTTTACTCTTCTCGCAGCGCTAAAGGATTTTTTCTTGAGCTGATCGAGGAATCCCGCCGCCAACGGTAACGGAGCTTCAAGGTCTTCGCAAGTCTTTCACGTTCCCGTGACGTTAGGCTGAAACACCAGGCACTGATACAGGTCAGCGCCATGGAAAATATAACCACCGCTGCAATACTCATCCAGGACGCCGGAGAATGAAAGTACTTCCAGAGGCTTATTAGAATTACGGTCGGCGCGCACCCTAACAGAGCAGGCCACCAAATCCTGACAATACTCTCTCGCATCGATATTTTCATTTTCGTGTTGAAGTAGATCGGCAGGACAATACCGGATATTAATGCCATCGGCACGCAATTCGACCATGCGATTCCGAGCAATCCCAAATTGAATACTTTTACTGAGACAATGGAAGCTGAGATGCAGAGCAGCCCCATCACCACGGTTATAAGGCCAAAAAATCTATGTTCTCCTTTCCCGACCAGCACCAGGAAATTGCTGTATTGCGCCAATCTCAGACAGTGTCCAACTGTCAGAATGGCCAGTACGATGCCCAGGCTGTTGACTACACTCGGGTCCTGGAATTTTCCCCCAACCCATACATGCAGAAACTCCCTGCCCATCACAATCAAAAAACATGCAGCCGGAATAATCAAAAGCAGGCTGTATTTTTGCATGAGAAACGATATCTCACGCACGCGCGAGTGCTCGTCTCGGGCGTCAAGATCGCTGACGGCGGGCTTTATCGCAGTTGCAAAAGCACGCAGCAATTGTGACAACAGGAGAATGCCGGCTATGGTAACGGCGAATTGGCTGACCTCTGCGGTCCCGATGTAGACGGCAATTACCAAATCCGTAGCCTTCAAGATAAGCAGACCACCCGTTCTGTATAAGCACGTATTGATTCCGTATGCCAGCATTTCCTTGAGAAGCTTGAAGTCAATACTCCTGATAGTGATAGAGACGTCCGGCAGAAGCTTTCTCGCATAGATGAACTGTGCGAATTTCACGATAACTTCACTGGCCCCATATACGAGCCCCATCGTGAGCAGACCATATCCCCGGCCTAACAGGATAATCACTAAAAAAGTCCGCAGCAGGAGCATAAAAAGCTCCGTCAGGTTCAGGATGTCATATCTTTGAAGTCCGCATAACAGTGCGGACGATACCTGCAAAGGCATAGACAAGACAAACGAAGATCCCACGATCAACACAAGCACACCGGCGGTGCCGACCGTATCGGGCGCAATTGCAAACCATGCCCCGATGTTGTCGTATAGCAGCAGAGTCATCAAACCGAGTACAAATGCCAGGGCTGCGAAGAAGAATAAAGAAGTACTGATTACACGTTGAATTGCATCGTTATCACGCCTTGCCAGATTCACGGGGATATATCTGTCGATAGAGCTGTTCATCCCCATATCCAGCAGCCGTCGATACTGAAAGATAGAGCCGATCAGCACCCATACGCCGTACCTGCTCTCGCCAAGTTGTGTCAGGAAGAAGCGTATCAGAAAAAAGGTGATTACCGCACCGCTCACGAGGGTCATCACATTGAAGATCGTATTATGGATAAGCCGTTTCGAAGTTGTGATATACTGTTCACTCATTCTTCAGTTCTATCCGGATTCATATAGAGGATGTCTGAGTTCAGGAGTAAAGAGGCGCCCGATCTACTCCAAAATGCTCCGAGCCTCGTCTTTCTAACCGAAGGTTGTTGATGTCGTGTTCATCGATAAGACGCGTGAAGAGGGCCACTCTTCTGCCGGCGGATTCGAGGGAGCCGTTTTTGTAAAGCTCGATCCTCAAATGCAGCGATGAGCCGGAGCGACGGTCGCGAACAGGCACATGAACCTGAATAAGCCCCTCCGGACCTGGATCAGGACCGTGGCCGTTATAATGCCAGTTTAAGGCGCGAGAAGTGCCGTCGCGGTTTACCAGAGGCAGATCGACGGTCCAGAATTCCATTTTGCCCGCAGCCGTTGAGACGGCCTGCCACCATTGATCAAATGTCGCGGCCCGGCGAAAATGCAATGCTGCCTCCTCAAAGCTCTTTTTCTCCTCATGCTCCCTGTGGATAATCATATATCTTCTCTGCATGGCCGCCATGATCTGCTCCAGTCGTACGGAGCCGACAATGTGGAACACAAGAAGCAATAAAATCAATATGCAAAAGAAGATGATCAGAACATGGATCTTGGACGTTACTATCATGAGCATTCCCAGCCCGGCTGCCAGTAGTGTCACGCCATAGATTGCGATGACAGCCTGACGCTGTGTAAGACCCAGGTCGACCAGTCTGTGGTGGAAATGACTGCGGTCGGCGGAAAATATGGATCGTCGCTCCAGAAAACGACGTAACATGGAAAAAAACGTATCGAAGATAGGGACTCCCAGGGCCGCAACCGGAAGAGCAAGACCCACCAGCACGGAAGTTTTTAAAAAGCAGAGAACGCTGGACGAGGCAATCGTAAATCCCAGGAACATGCTGCCGCAATCGCCCATGAAAATCTTTGCCGGGTTGAAGTTGAAGAAAAGAAAGCCGGTGACGCTGCCGAGCAGTGCAAGCATGAGCACAACTACCGCCAAATTGCCCGTGGAAGCAGCAAATACGGCCACCGCTCCACAGGCGATGGCACAAATCCCGCCGGCAAGACCATCCAGCCCATCGCTTAGATTCACGGCATTAGTGATACCTACGATCCAAAAAAGCGTCAGCGGCCATGAGAACCATCCAAAATTCAGCGTTATCGAATCGGTTATCACCACCGATTTGATACGGATACCGACGGCACAAACCATGACGGCGGTAGCGATCTGAGCGATAAACTTGACCCGTGCCCGCAGGCCATTTGTCTTCACATCGTCAATCAGCCCGGCCATGAACATGAAACCGGCAGCCAAAAGAAGAATTCGCAATTGCCCGAGCACAGGCTCACCGGAGATGCCGGCAATATTTGAGAACCATAGCACAGTAATGCTCAGAGCCATCATGGACAGAAAGATGGCCACGCCTCCAACGTGTGAGATGGGATGTGTATGCATGTGCCGCGCGCCCGGAATATCTACGATGTCGAGCCGGCGGGCGAGCCAGATCACAGCGGGCGTCATCACCAGCACAAGTACGAGAGAGCCCAAGTATACAGATAAGTAGATATTCATAGTCAGGTCAACCTTCAAAATCTTATTCCAATGGCTCCAGGATGTCCGCATCGATTTCTACAAGAGCGCCTTGAGTGAGAATAGTCACTTCAATGACCATGCGGGCCCTGGCACAGTTCCTTTCGACAACTACGCCTTCGGTATTCCTCATAGGACCGGAGACGATCCTGCAACGGCTGCCCACGGGCAGGTTAGGATAAGCGTTAACCACTGCCTTACTTAAAAGGGCGGCTTCGATGCTCGTTAGCTCATCTATCAGTTGCTCCTGGTCCGCGACATCTACTGTATGGCACAAACGGTTTGTTCTCATGGCCAAATACCTGTCTTGTTCTGTGCCGCAGAAAAACACATACGACTTAAATAGGGGTGACATGAGATGCCGGTTGCGCCTGCCCGAGAAGATGGTCTTTTCATACATTGGCAAAAAGTAGCCTATGCCGTGACTGCACAGATCCCAGGCAAAGGCTTTCTCGAATCGCGGCCTGGTGTAGGCGATCCACCAGGTTCCGCGAAGTTCGGTCAGGGATTTCACCTCCGGCGTTAAAATCGACGGATTTTCGGACAGACTCAGCATATACTCTCCTCGCGCGCACTCCGTTCTCGTCGGTGCACCCGGCGTGAACTTCTGTATTTTTCAGTCCTCATCAATCAGGCATAAAAATACCTTTGATGACGGACTCTTTCTCTTCCTTTTCTTAACAAAACTGCAACGCCGGACGTTATTCAGTCATTTCGCGTTGCAGATACCGCCAATCCGAAAGAAGGCTGTCTGCGGCTCCGGTCCGGAGATCCGAAAAGAGCATAGCTGCCGCAATCTGCAGCTTGGGCATCAATGATACCGGCCTTCATGGGATCGATCATCTGCAATCCTTTGCAATTCTGAGTTGTGTAAGCGGATAAAAGCTTCATGTACTGTCATAAGCTTCCGCTGGTTCTTTGTGTCTCGTTACAGCCTTCTTTTTGCACGAAGTAATCTCTACAATCCTTTGCGATCCTGAGTTGTCTGAATGTGCAGGATGTTCTGACTTTTCAACAACGACGGCAGGTTTTTGATAGCCGATCTTTCTTTTGTTTTTGCGGGAACCGACACCATTAGTATCGTTGTAGTATCCATCACCACCATAATAGCCATAGCGTCCATTCTTTGGTGCATCGTTAACAACCACGCCGAGGACCCGTGCGCCGACACGGACGAGGGCATTATGGGCTTGCTGGCTGGCTTTTCGGGTGGATTTTTCAGCCCTTAGTACCAAGATAGTGATCTGGCAGATTGAAGCCAGGATTTGTGCATCGGTGACGGGCAGCACAGGAGGCGAATCAACAATGATTCGGTCATATTGTTTCGCCAGAAGTTTCATTACTTTGGCAAAATTCGCACTATAGAGTGTCTCAGAAGGATTTGACACTTCCGGCCCGCACGTCAAGATGTCCAAACCGGAAACACAGGTTGACTTGATGACTTCTTCGAGTTCATCAGCCCCGGCCAGCACACTGCTCAGTCCCTTATTGTTATGGTTAACACCGAAGATCTTGTTCTGCATGGGCTTTCGAAAATCCGCTTCGAGGACAAGTGTTTTTTGTCCGGCCTGGGCCATAGCAATAGCCAGGTTGCTAACTACTGTCGTCTTGCCGTCCCCTGCTTCGGGCGAGGTAACAAGGATGGTTCTTGACTTAGCCTTAGTATCGCTGAATAACACCGCCGTTCGCATCGTACGATATGTCTCAGCCCAAATAGACCTGGAATCCAGATACGCCTTCTTGCCCCTAATGGCCGTACCCTCTCTTCGTGACATAGAGGGGACAACGCCCAGGGCCGGCAAACCGAGAGCGGCGGAAATTTCTTCCATCGAGCGG
>JBARRE010000860.1:0-2622 GCA_049644065.1 Sedimentisphaerales bacterium
GGGAAGATGTCCTTCTGCCACTAAAAACCTCTCAGATACCGATGTACGAGCTCTTAGGGACTCCCGATGAACACAAGGAGCATAAGCTGTATCCCGGTGGACATGGTGTGTTTGGATTGTTCTACAAGCAGATTCGAGGAGATGTCCTCGCCTGGCTGGATCGCTACCTGGGACCTGTTGAATGAAAGTGGGTGAGAAGATAGTGTGTGTCGATTGACTAAATGTTGATAATGTAAGGGCTGATGAGTTACTCGATGTCGGCAACATCCTCACCAGCCCGGACCTGCCCCGGGCGGTTGGTTTGCCCGCCCGGAGATAGGACATGATTATTTTACTGCAAACCAAGAAGGATGGCAAAAATGAATATGCAAAGCATTCTCAAAATTGTGGTAGTATCTGGACTTATAGGCATGACTTCCGTGAGTTTGGCAGCAGAGGGTAGCTGGACAAGGAAAGCCGACATGCCAACGGCAAGGACCGGTCTTTCCGCCTGCGTTGTCGATGGCAAAATTTATGCCATCGGCGGGGGATCCGGCATTCACGGAGGGGCTTTCTCGACTGTGGAAGAGTTTGACCCGGCGACAGACACCTGGTTGAAGAAGGCGGACATACCGTCTCGAAGATACTTTCATTCCTCCAGTATGGTCAACGGCAAGATCTACGTCATCGGAGGTGCAACTGGTCAGAAGATAACAACTTCAAATGTAGAGGAGTACGACCCGATGACGGATACCTGGTCGAGGAAAGCCAATATGCCAACCGCCAGGTGCTTTCTCTCCACCAGTGTGGTTAATGGCAAAATTTATGCAATTGGTGGTCGCTTGTATCCTGAACATAGTAACGTTCCCATCGTGGAGGAATACGATCCGGCAACGGATACGTGGACAAGGAAAGCTGATATGCTAACCACAAGGTGCTTTCTTTCCACTAGCACGGTGGAGGGGAAGATATACGCCATTGGCGGCATAGTGGGTCCGATGGGGAGCGCAGCTAATGCAATAGTGGAAGAATATAATCCGGCGACGGATACTTGGACGAGAAAGACGGATATGCCGACTCCGAGATGCATGTTTTCCACGAGTGTGTTGGCTGGGAGAATCTACGCCATTGGGGGTGATACTGGCATGGGATCGGTTTTCTCAGCGGTGGAAGAGTACAACCCGTCGATGGATATCTGGGCCATGAGATCCGATATGCCGACGGCAAGGGGTAGTCTTTCTACCAGCGAGGTAAACGGAAAAATTTATGCCATTGGAGGGGGAGTTAGTGCCGACGTGCCTGTCTCAACCGTGGAAGAATATGAAATCATCCCCCCGCCACCTGACTTTAACGGCGACGGCATCGTGGACATCAAAGATCTCCTGAGACTCATTGAATCCTGGAGCCAGAACGATCCAACAGTTGACATAGCTCCTACTTTTGGCGATGGAATTGTGGACGCTTTGGATCTGGAGCTTTTAATGAGCTACTGGGAACAACCCATTGATGATCCCACACTGATAGCACACTGGGCTCTGGACGAAGCAGAGGGCGCCATTACCTACGACAGTGCGGGTATAAACGATGCCTTTGTTGTCGGTGGTGCTTCATGGCAGCCCGGCAGCGGACAAGTAGATGGTGCGCTTCAGTTGAACGGTATCGATGGCTGTGCCATAGCTGGCCCTGTCCTGAATCCGGCAGACGGCCCTTTCAGTCTGCTAGCTTGGGTCAACGGTGGCGCGCTGGGACAGGTCGTTGTATCGCAACAAGGCGCGGCCAACTGGCTCGCAGCGGATGCCGAGGGCAACTTGATGACGGAGTTGAAAGGTACTGGTCGTTCCGCAGGTCCTCTGTTTTCCGAAACAGTTATCACCGATGGGCAATGGCACTGCATAGGCTTTGTATGGGACGGTACTAAACGGATTCTGTACGTCGATGACGTTGAGGCAGCCGAGGACACACAGGTTAATCTGCAAGGTTCAGATGGCGGTTTGTACATTGGCACCGGCAAGGCCATGGAATCCGGAACTTACTGGTCCGGCCTAATCGACGATGTCCGCATCTACAACCGGGCCGTGAGCCCATAGCTAATCGAGGCCCTGGCACAGTAGGGCATGTGTCGAGGGCGTCTCGCCCTCGAATCGCGGGCAGGATGCCCGCGACACAAAACAAAACGCCCGAAATATTCAAAGGTCCGGCAGCTTGCGGTACTGCCGGGCCTTTGTTACTCGCAGCTCCATAAAGACGAAAACGGACAGTCCCATAGTTTTACGCATAAGTCGTCTCATCAATCTATAGCAAACCGCGACTACAGGAATCCCGGCTAATCATCAATTTTCACTCACGAGGCGGTTTTTCTTGGATTGAGGGACAAACCTGAGTTTTTTGAAAAAAACCTTGCCATTCGAACCGGAATTGTTGTATTATCATTGGCTTTACTGGAAATCGTAAACTGGCTTTTTGGAGACTTAAAAGTGGCTAATACCGGCGATATTCGGAATATTATTCTTTTAGGACACGGCGGCAGCGGAAAAACGTCTCTGGCAGAGGCGATACTGCATAAAACCGGTGCGACAAACCGGCTCGGAAGCGTGGACGACAAGACGAGCACCTGCGACTACTACGACGAGGAAAAAGAGCACC
>JBARRE010000861.1:0-8490 GCA_049644065.1 Sedimentisphaerales bacterium
ACAAAAACCGGATCGCCAACAACAATTCCATCGAGACCGTTGCCGGAACTGTCCATCGTATCGTTATCAAGTGTATAGTGTACAACCAGACCATCGGTGCCGGGATCAACCGGAACCAAAGGTATCATATAATCGACCGCGTTGAGGAACATCTGTTCACCATCGGCATACAAATCATACAGACCCGCCGCATCGCCACCAGTTACACCGGAAGGCTCGCGACTGCCGCTCAGGAACACCAGCCGAGGACCGGCCAGCACGTCCGTTCCAGCTCCGCCGGAGTGCTCCAGTGTTGCGCCAGCGGGCCATTCGGCGATAATCATACTGCCGACAGGACCCATGTCCGCTGATGCTTCCGCGATCGTGGCCAGGATCGTCCCTTCATCATCGGCGGGATTGTTGTTGATGGAGATACCACGAGAAATAGTTACCCCGTCGGTTGGAAGTACGACCGCGCCGCCGGCATACATATTGTCCATAGTACCGTCGGTCAGCGAGATTCCCGCAAAGATCGGATGGGTCAGGTCAGTGACCGTCAGCCTGATATCCCCTGTGGTGTCCGGCATGTCGGTGCCGGTGGTGAAGCCCATACGGCTGGACCGAAGGACATAGCCGCCCATGATTATCATGGGAGCCGAGATGTTGTTCCACGCCGTGGCTCCGTCGTTCGAATAACCGCCACTGGCGACCGCGCGACCGATAATCACTAAGTCTGCCGCATTGAGAACGTCGGGATCGGGACTGCTCGAAGTGATATATCGCTCTACGTCATAGCCGTTGGCCGACAATAGATCGGTGTACCCCTTATCAGACGCCTCCGTGAAGCCGACATCGGCAGCCGCGGCCGAGGGCGCGTCATCAGCTCCATGGAAGGAGACCCAGATGATTTTCGGCTTCTCTGGCTCGGGCTCGGGCAGAGCCACGTAGCCTATACCGTCGTACCAGGTTCGAGCAGCACCATTAAGGTGCGCGGCCTCGTCGTCGATATAGACACTAATCATTGTAGTAAGCCCCGAAGTTCCAAGATTTACCTGCCACAAAGTACGATTGTCCTCGCTTAACATCGGTATGGGCTCGGCAAAGTCGTCCGCGACAGCGACGGTTGCTTCTCCATTGGGATCATTAGCGAGGAAAAGCGGTAAGTCACCCTCAGCATTCTCTAACGAAGCCCGTATACGCCACTGATCGGAGTCGGCCCAGAAGTAGGCGTACACATTATAGTCGCCTTCCGGCACATCAATCGTCGTCAATAGCCGCGGGCAATCTTCCGTATTACCATCGCCCGCCCAGTCACCACCGGATTCGAATATGGTGCCCGAATTTGCAAATGCTCGCCCACGCCAAAGATCATCGGCGCCGCTACCGCTGGTACCTACATCGACGGACGTGAAAATTTCACCTGTCGCTAATATTGTGTTACCCGCCTCACCTTCAGTCGCATCGACATAGACAATCTTTGCGCTCGGTTCCGGTTCGGGCTCGGCACCTAACATTTGTATATTGTCGATGTAAATTTTGGTGTTCGTCCCGCCGTTATTGGTGACAATAAACAGCTCAAACCACTCGATGTTGTCATCGGTCCCGGCAATCTTTGCCGAGAGGTCGGCAGGAACTTCCCAATAAAGAGTCTGGGTCACGCCATCGCGAACTATATCAAGCCCGCCGAGCGACTGCCAGCCAATGTTGTTGTTCGCGCCGGTGTCGTCGTGGTTCTGGCCGTTAATGATTATCTCCATATTCATCCAGTCCGTTACCATATCCTCAGCGAATGCGGTTACATCGGCTGAGATCGCCGCTCCATCGACTCCTAAAACAGATCGAATAGCCTTGATTTCGAGTTTACCGAGCATTTGCCAACTGCCTGGCCCCTCGATCAGTACCGACCCGGCGCCTGAGGTTGCGCCTATTGTGGTCAGTGTCAGAGTGGCATCTCCCGCCTGTTCCCATCCGTCAAGTCCGCCTTCGAAGTCACCAACAACAAGGGCTTGACTAGTGGAAACTGAGGATAGCACCAAAACAGAAATTAGAAGAATCAACTTCTTACACATGATACACCTCCTTCAAAAAGTTTAAAATACTGTGCTTTTGGCCACATACCAAAACACGTATTATCTTCGATGAATACAAATGCTCAACTATAGTCTGTATTCATCTCGAATAACTTCAAACAGCAAGACGACGTAAAACGACTTGCGCCTCTCGCTATGCATCATTCTCTTACCTTGGATAATCCCTTATGACTTGACACCACCTCCTTTCTTCATCTTCGCTTCAACACCCAAAATGATCTGCTAATTGGAAAGCGAGAACATAAACTAAGTCATTGAAATTTCTTCCATTCAATGCTTAAAAAACATCAATTCTAATAAATATATTTATACCAGATTGTCCTCCCTTCATCAAGGATAATATCAGTACAGCACCAATAAAATGCCCATCAGGCGTTGCTAAATCCACATTTTCCTTAAAAAAGCATCATTTAACAGGTTTCCTGCCCCACACCTTGGCGGAGATAGGAAATTACCCTCACTAACACTCCGGGCTCTATTTTCCGTCCTCCATTTTCTTGTCTTCGCATTAATAATCTTTGAAACTTTTCATCCAATCCGGCCAGTCTTCGGGCCGTGCGTTGCCGGCTGTGGTCCAGGGACCGGCGATATCGAACTCTCGACTCCATCTGAAGGTCCACAATTGCTTAAGGCCGATCTTTGGGGCGGACCAGTCTAAGAAAAGGCCATTTATAGAACCCATATGCCGATCAATACATGAGAACTGCATTTGATTGGAGCGGTCGCCGTTATAATCGGGAGGTGCGTCTGTAGAAGCCGGATTAATCGCTACATACATACAATCCAAAAACACCGGGACCTTGTCTGCGTTCTTAACGCCGATCTTCCGCCAGTACTCCGAGCCGGATTTGTTAAGCATATAGCGGTTCATGGCATAGCTGCCGAAGAAGCCTTCTTTTGGCACCCAGGAACCTCCCCAGCCCCAGTCAGAGTCAGTAATCGTCCCAAGGCTCGAACCCCAGGTGCCGTACGGTCCAAAGTGAACGTCGGGATTCCGTGCCGCCGGACAGCATCGCATCATTGGATCGCTGTAATACGGTTGATAGAATTGTGGCCACATTTTCGAATAATCAGTTCCGAAAGGTCTGTCGTGAAAGTAGCCATCGTTGTCATTAGTGTACATTGCAAAAATGAGGGCCCATTGCTTAAGCTGACCCTGACAGGATACAGCCTTTGCTTGTTTTTTGACCCGATTTAGCGACGGCATTAATATCGCCATTAGTAAAGCAATGATAGCTATTACCACAAGCAACTCTATTAACGTAAATCCTTTTCTTTTGCACATAGATGAACTGTCCTACCTCTTTTTTCTGATGTGATGCATACCTGATTTTGCCCCATCAGCAACACTTATAGGGGCATCCATATCCAGATGGAGTTCTAATTCATTTCTTACAAGCAAATCCCAGACATTATTGATGGATCTAACGATAGAGAAAATAATTAAAAAGCTAAAAGTTCTCTTAGATTTTTCCTCCTGAAAAAAGTATACGACTTCGCCTCACTACAAAAATTGTAAAAGTAGTGTAATATAATATTATAATCGGTTAAGGTCTCCAAAAGCCATAATTTTGCGCAAAAACACCATCATTTTGCGCATTATCCTTGCAGATATTACAGAGATATTGTAGGAATAAATCATGCCAAAGGTTCACAAAGTCATTTTACTAACCGAGAAATCAAGAGCTTTCGGTAGGGGATTGCTTCACGGCATTGTCCAATACTCCAATTTCCACGGTCCCTGGTTGTTTTATATGGAGCCGGAAATAAACAAAAAGAGCAGAAAACACCCTTACGAGTGGATTAGAGACCTTGAAGCAGATGGAGTAATTGGCTACACCTGGGATGCCAATCTGATTAAGGCGATAGTTAACTTAGGATTTCCTGCTATGATTCGTGGTTTGGAAAAGCCAACCCTGAATGCGTATTGTATAGTAACTGACCAGGTTGCGATTGCCCGCACTGCCGTCGAGTATTTCCGGGAACTTGGATTCAGGCGATTTGCTTATTGTGGCTTTGATGATATGAACTGGTCTCAGCAAAGGGGGGAGAACTTCATTAGGATAGTCGCCGAGTCCGGCTTTAAGACGTATTTATACCGGCAGCCCAAGACGAAACGCTTACGCACTCCGGACAAGGAACAGGTTATCATTGCCAAATGGCTGATATCACTACCGAAACCTATAGCTGTAATGGCCGGTAATGATGACCGCAGTCAGGATATTATAGCGGCTTGCAAAATCGCAGATATTAAAGTTCCGAGTGAGGTGGCAATTCTTGGTGTGGACAATGATGAATTGATCTGTGGCCTGTCCTATCCGCAGTTATCAAGCATAGCTCTAAGCACCCAAAGAGCAGGATACGAAGCAGCTCAAGTCCTCGGTAAACTGATGGATGGGCAAAAAGTAGCGGAAAATGAACAAGAAGTGCTTGTCTCTCCTTTGCATGTCGTAACCAGGCAGTCAACGGATATTATGGCAATAGAAGACAAGCAAATCGCCGAGGCAGTCCACTTTATTCGCAATCACTCCAATGAGGTAATTCAGGTTGGCGATGTTGCGGAGGCTGCCGGCCTTTCACGCCGGACACTGGAGCAGCGTTTTAGAAAAGTACTCGCGCACTCAGTGCATGAAGAGATCAAATATGCTCGTGTTAATCAAATGGCCAAAATGCTAATCGGAACCAATTTATCGATATCCCAGATTGCATGGTCATTGGGATTTCCATATACGAATAATATTTCTCGCTATTTCAAGCAACAGAAGGGAATTAGCCCATTGGAGTACCGCAAGAAATATGCGCCAAAATAAATCCTCGCCGGCATGTCATCCTGAGCAAAACGAAGGATCTCAACGCTGGCGGTGTTATAGCAACACATCGGTTGGTTATTCTCCATCGGCGTTTAGATTCTTCGCTTCACTGCGTTCCGCTCACAATGACAAACAGGACCGACCATTACACATAATACTTGACGCTATCGCGAGCAATGGATCATTGACTCTGTTGCCCCTTGTATGTTACAATAAGTACATCTTATAGATGATAAAAATTAGACCATAGTTAAGTATCCCAAACTACCATTGAGGAAGGGTTCGAGAATATGCTCAGAAATGTCAAAATCTCATTACTTTTACTGCTATTAGCCGTCTCTTCAGTCGGCTCGACAGAGGCTGCGAGTTCAGCTTCTTTGGTAATCAATGAGTTCATGGCTTCAAACCGCGGTTCTATTCAAGATCCGCAGGGTCAATATGATGACTGGATCGAAATCCACAACTTTGGATCCAGTCCCATTAATGTCGGCGGTATGTATTTGACAGATGACTTGTCTTTCCCAACCAAGTGGCAAATCCCGAATAACAATCCATCTGCAACCGTTATTACCCGGGGACGATATCTATTGATTTGGGCCGACAATGACACCGGTGACGCGGGCCTGCATGCGAATTTCAAGCTTGATGCCGACGGTGAAGAAATCGGCCTGTTTGACAAAGATGGGCAAACTTTAATTGACAGTGTTATTTATCCAAGGCAGACAACAGATATTTCCTATGGGCGGTATCCTGATGCCGGTGAAGATTGGCGTCTTTTTACCACCCCCAGCCCGGCGGCTCAAAATGAAGGAGGTTACCTGGGCGAGGTGGCCGATACGAAGTTCAGCCACAATCGCGGTTTTTATGATGAACCTTTTTCAGTTACAATCGCCACCGAAACAGAAGGCGCAGTGATTTACTACACGCTCGACGGTTCCGAGCCTTATAGCGCTTCAGGTCGTGCCCCGGGCGGCATGGTTTATACTACTCCCATTACCATCAACAGGACTACGTATTTACGAGCAGTGGCTGTCAAGCCGGGTTGGATGCCCAGCAATGTAGATACTCATACCTATATTTTTCTCGATGATGTAATTGAGCAGCCTAAATACCCGTCAGGTTTTCCTACCAGTAACTGGGGACACGCCGGTCCTGATTACCAGATGGATCCTGTTGTCGTCAGTGCTTACAACACCACAATCAGAGACGATCTGAAATCGATACCGACATTGTCTTTGGTGATGGATATTGATGACTGGTTTGGCAGTAAGGGCATCTATATCAATGAATCCCAGGATGGGACCGAGCGTGTAGTTTCGATGGAGTTTATTGATCCTGGCACCGAAGATGAGTTTCAAATCAACTGCGCCATATCGATGCAGGGAGGTGTCACTGGCGGAGGCACAAGTCTTAATAGATGGAAAGCTGACAAACTCTCCATGCGACCTAGATTCAAAACTAATACGGATGATGGAATTCCTACCGGCGGACCGACAAAACTCAATTACCAGGTCTTTCAGAATTCTCCGGTTGACAGTTTCGATACGCTCGTTCTGGATGCCCGCCTGGGAAACACCTGGCCATACGGCGGCGGTACTACCGATCACGGCACTCGACCCTGGATATCAGGCCGGCCAATCTATCAGCCGGATGTTGCTCAATATACCAGAGACCAGTTTGTAGCAGACATCCAGAACGCCCTGGGCGGTTATAGCCACCATGGCAGGCATGTACATTTGTATCTTAACGGCCTTTACTGGGGACTATACAACCTTCATGAGCGGCCGGATCACCGCTTCGCCGCTTCATACTTCGGTGGCGATGCGGACGACTACGACTGCCTTAAGCATAACAGTAACCAGATTGTTAACGGTTCCAATGTCACCTTTAATCAAATGCTCAGTATCGCCGAATCCGGCCTGGCATCCGACCAGCAGTATCAACTCATTCAGCAGTACCTTGACGTGGATAATTTCATGAATTATTTAATTCCCCACTACTACGTCGGAGATTGGGACTGGGGTCATAAGAACTGGTACGCTACCCGGAATTCTGCCGACCCCAACAGCCTTTGGCGGTTTCATCACTGGGATGGAGAGCACCTGATGGAAAACCTCTACGAGGACTCAACCGGTCGGGATAATGTCGGCGGTCCCACACGCCTACATAACAGACTTATGCAAAATGCTGAATACCGTCTTCTGTTTGCTGACCACGTCCATCGGCATTTTTTTAATGATGGCGCTTTAACTCCCGAAGGTGCAACGGCATTGTATCAGGTTCGGCTGGATGACGTTGATCGGGCCGTCGTTGGAGAATCCGCACGCTGGGGTGACAACCAGATAGAAAGATTTGCACATATTCGTTACATGCGCGATCCTCACTGGCTCCTCGAACGCGACTGGCTGCTAAGTGAGTATTTCCCACGGCGCACCGCCATTGTCCTTGATCAGTTCAAATCGCGTGGCTGGTATCCAAACGTGGATGCACCGGTCTTTCGTATCGACGGTTCCTATCAGCATGGTGGGCCGGTCTTAGCAAACGACGTGCTCTCAATGACCGCCGTAGGGGGCACGATATGGTACACTCTTGACGGTACCGATCCGCGATTAGCAAAGCAGTCTACCGGAAGCAGCCCCACTACAACATTAATTGCTGAAAATGCCCATAAACGAGTGCTCGTTCCAGTTGCCGCTGTCAATGATAACTGGAAGAGCACCGTGGGCTTCAACGATGCAGCCTGGATGCAATCGGTCGGCTCACCCGGCGGCATTGGGTATGAGAGAAGCACAGGTTATAATCAATTTATTAGCCTTGATCTCGAAGACCAGATGTATGCCAGGAATGCCACATGTTATATCCGTACCGTGTTCGTCTTTAATGGAAGCATTGACGAATTCAACTTCATGACTTTGAAAATCAGATACGATGATGCCTTTATTGCTTACCTTAATGGCGTCGAGGTAGCCCGACGAAATTTCAACGGCACGCCGGCCTGGAACTCACGCGCCAGCACCAGCCACTCCGACTCCGCTGCCATCCTGTTCGAGAGCATCGACATCTCAGCTTTTCTCGATAATTTCCGTCAGGGCGCCAATTTATTAGCTATCCACGGCTTGAATGCCTCCACCACAAGCTCTGATCTTCTAATCTCCGCTGAAGTTATAGCCGGTAAAGACGGTTCCTCCGGCGCTGAGGGAATCTCGCCAACTGCGATCGAATATACCGGGCCAATTACGATCAACCATAGCGCCAGTGTTAAAGCAAGAACTTTGAGCGGAAATACATGGAGTGCGCTGAACGAAGCGGTCTTTGCCGTCGGACCGGTAGCGGAGAATCTGCGCATTACCGAGATAATGTATAACCCGCCCTGTGTCGAGGGCGTCCCGCCCTCGGATCGCGGGCAAGATGCCCGCGACACCGAGGAGTTCATCGAGCTGCAGAACATCGACGCCGAAACAATCAACCTGAACCTGGTAAGCTTCACGAACGGCATAGATTTCACCTTCCCGAGCATCGAGCTTGCAGCAGGCGAAAATGTAGTTGTCGTCCAGGACCGCAGCGCCTTCGAAGCACGGCACGGCGCAAATGTCAACATCGCAGGCCAATAC
>JBARRE010000862.1:0-2981 GCA_049644065.1 Sedimentisphaerales bacterium
GCTCAGGACAAGCTTACTGTTGATTATTGCTCTGTGGCCTCTGTGTTCTCTGTGGCAGAGCAAAGAACGACGAGTATTGGAGATTTTTATGGGATTTATTCGACATTTAGTGCGGATATTCTGCGATTTTCCATTTCTGCGAGCTGGTCTACACATAATCCTGACCATGTTTCTAAGGTATCTTTCATCTCCTGCAACTCAGCAGAACTCATAAAGGCCATTTGCGTGATCATCTGTTCCCGCTTGTTAACGTTTGGAGCATCCAGGGCCCAGTAGTGAACTATTCCAAGATGCACGCTTCCGACCTCATTGGACTCGTCATTAAGAAGGGCAACGATGTGATTAGTGTGGCTTGTTTCTACGGAAACCTCCTCGGCCACCTCACGATCGACAGCGGCAAGATAAGTTTCAATAAAATCCGTATTGAATAACGGCATATCATCGGCCGGATTGATATGGCCGCCTATGCCAATTGACCTGTTTCCAACCAGGCGTGTTTCTCCGGCCCGCTTTCCTCTGACATAGCTAAGATATTTACCGTCATAACTCATTATCACGTAGGGAATAAGCTGCTTATAATCGGGATTTTTTTCCACTTGCGATCTATTCATGAAACAGGGGACTCCCTGGACGAAGATTTCGCTCAGATAACGATCTACATCAAACATAAGTCCATTAAATATGCCTACTCGCTCGATTACTTTCCGTTCTACCACTAACACTTGTTCTTCCTGATTCATGCCATGTCCTTTTAACGTATTGGAGATTAAGTCATGTACGGTGGTCTTTAGCCCACCGAATAAAGCTGTAAGAATATATCTTATTTTACCCCCGCCGTAAAGGAATTCTATGTAATATGGACATGGTCGAGTGCGGCCGGATATTCCGGCAGGGATATGCTGCATATTTTCGGCTCTCCAAATCGGGCATTGCTGAGGCCGGTTCACCTATTTGGCCAACCAGTCCATGACCAGTAGAGGTTAAATAGGGATGGTTGCCGATTTCGTGTATTTAAGTTCTTTTTCTGTATATTTGCAGTCCGTTGCACAAGTCAGGGATCTCACTTGATCCCCTATCCGCAATACGCTATACGCCATACGCTATACGAGTTCATATACGTCTTTGCCATCCCTTTTCGCCTTAAACCTCATAAATTGGTAAATGGCCCTAATAAAATCCCTTCATAATGTAGGTTACTTGATGATGGTTAAATATACGATAACGAAGATTCCACCGGTTTCACTATGTCGATAGAAGTCTTTGCTTGTTTGCTTTTCACGTCTCATTTTTGCTAACCTTTATTTTTGGACGGTCCGGCTTATCGACTTCATAAGAATCTACATAACAACCGGCCTGGCATTGCTTATTGAGTAAAAACTTAACCCGTTCGGCGTTTTTTTTGGTTGCCGGTTTTTGGAATACAATTTTACCATCCGCTTTTCGTCTTATGTAAATTCTATCCATTTTTAAGCTCCCCTTTGAGTTAGTCGTTCCGTTGATGTTTCAGCCGGAAGCAATTTCAGTCGACTACGGAAAATTTCGCCGGTTTCAGAATGTTTGTAAAAGTCTCGGCTTGTTTGCTTTTCGTGTCTCATTATTTGCCTCTAAGTTAGTGCGAAGCTTCTTTCATAAAACATAATCAGGGCTTATGGCACTGACCAAATCGGCTTGCCGTTCTTGTCAAACAGCGCCAGCATTGGCCCGTCCTTGTCGTCCACCGCCTGCATGACACGGTTCTTGCCGTTCTCGTCAAACAGCAACAGCCCCGGCCCGGTCTTGAGCACCGACAGCGAGGCACGGGCCTTGCCGTTCTCATCATACAGCTGCAGCGCCGGCCCGGTCTTGAGCACCGACAGCCCGGCACGGGCCTTGCCGTTCTCATCCTCAAGGATGAAGCTGCCGGCTCGAATGACTTTTGCGCCAAACTGCGCCCACGCCGTCTCCGGGCCAAAGCTCTTCAAGATAAACCAGCCCCCCAAAGACAGGACTATGCAGGCTATGAGACAGCGGTTAAACCATCTTACGCGAGCCAATTGGCCTTCCATCTTTTCCATTCTTTCGTCAGTTGTCATAATCGTCTCCCTTTTGTTTTGGATGTTCGTTTCTTGACCATTAATCTTCTACTTAGGGGCCATTCCGACTGTAGCGATAATTCTATCTCTCAGTTTTTCCCGCAATTCAACCTCATTATTCCAAGTAATGTGATTATATTGGCGTGTATCAAAGTGGCATCCTTCTATCTGGTCTTTCCGACAAGTCCAGATTACTGGCAGCCCCATTCCCATTGCAAAACCTGCTTCAAAGTAAACGCCCTGCCTGTGCTTAGTTACATCTGCAATCAGGAAACGACTTCTCTTTATCTCTGCAAGAATTCTATCGCAAATCTTATCATTGAATTGCTTCATATCTATCCGGAGCATATTAAAGCCCGTATCCTCTTCCAGTTTTGCTATACCTTTTGAATAGGCTGATTGTAACGATTCATCAAACCACATCGCTACAAAAGCCTGCTTGGATTCGATATTTGGTTTAGCCTGTTCTTGTGCTTTTTTCAATCCTTCCACAGTAAGTGCTAATTTGTAACGTATGGCACCAATTTTGGGCCCAATGAAATCAGCCAAATTGCTGGTCTGCAAATACTTTAGATACAATTCAACTTCCTCTACATTTTTACAGTAGAAAAGGGGGCTAATACTATCCTTTTCAATAACAATCTCTTCGCCTGGATATGATGCTTTTTCAGCTATGTATGCCAGAATACGGTCCAATTTTTCTTGTGTATTCCGGGGACACACGCTGAGGATTCTCGCTTCAAATTCGGAACGGTCTTGAAGTAATTCTGGTAACACCAGAAACGTATTACCTCCCTCTGAACTCCATCTTGCCACAGCAGAAATCAAGTGAAGCCTTTCTTCGACAAAATGGTCTGGCTTAGCCTGCAGGGCGCCATTTGTGATATCGTAATCTCCACACGTTGGACA
>JBARRE010000863.1:0-2061 GCA_049644065.1 Sedimentisphaerales bacterium
CTCGAGCGCCTTGACGGCGTCGATTTCCGTAATGATGACGATTGCGCCCATACCTCTTGCCCGCATTGCGAAGCCCCGGCCGCACCAGCCGTAGCCCACTACGACGACTTTCTTGCCGGCCAGGAGAGAATCGGTCGCGCGAATGATGCCGTCTACGGTCGATTGGCCGGTGCCGTAGCGATTGTCGAACAGATGCTTGGTCGCGGCGTCGTTTACTGCAATGACCGGGAATTTCAGCTTGCCCTCGTTCGCCATGGCCCGCAGCCGAATGACTCCGGTGGTTGTCTCTTCCATACTTGCAATAATCCGGCCGGCGTCTTTCTTTCTACGCAGATGCAGTTCGTTCACGAGATCTGCGCCGTCGTCCAGCGTAATAACCGGCTTGTGGTCGATGGCCGCGTTGATGTGTTTGTAATACGTGCTGCGGTTCTCCCTGCAAATGGCAAAAGTCGCTATCTTGAAATCCTTCACAAGAGAAGCAGCCACATCGTCCTGGGTGCTCAGCGGATTAGATGCGCAGAGAACAACATTCGCCCCGCCGGCCTTGAGTGTTCGGACTAAATTAGCCGTCTCGGCCGTTACATGCAGACAAGCAGAAACGTTTTTGCCCTTTAAGGGCCTGGTTTTTGCAAACCTCTTTCGGATTGCCGTCAATGCCGGCATATCGTTATCCGCCCAGAGAATTCGTTTTTTACCACCCGCTGCCAATGACAAATCAGCTACGTCGTATTTCATATATCGATCCTTTCAAGAATATAAATTGAACGTGGAAAATCACATTATACATCCCACCTGTCCTATCTTCAACGGGTTATTTCCACAAAATCACATTTGTTTTAGCGTTTTTAATGCACTTTTATTGCTCTGTTCAAAAACAAGTCTTGACAATTCGGGTAAGCGATGGAAAATCGGAGAAAAGAAAATTGCGCAATTGATTATTGAGGAAAGAATCAAATGAAAGCTATAAATTTAGGAGTAGATGCCTCGATAATAGCAGATTTTTGCCGGCGATGGAATATAAAGCAGCTTGCGGTTTTCGGCTCTGCAGCCGCCGGTACACTTCGACCCGACAGCGATATCGACCTTCTGGCGACATTCGCTCCGGATGCCGACTGGACTATGTTCGACCATTATCGAATGGAAAACGAGCTGGTAGAGCTTTTTGCCAGAGACGTTGACCTTGTGAATGTTCGTGCGCTTGAAGAAAATCCAAACCTTATTTATTATCAGCAAATCCTTAACAGCGCAAAGGTGGTATATGCAGCGTGATGTATCTTTACTTACAGATATGGCCAATGCAGCCCGCTCAATTCTGCAATTCAGAGAACAAATGAATTTTGAGCAGTTCAGGATCGACAAGAAGACACAATCAGCCGTGATTCATCAATTTCTTATCATCGGCGAGGTGGCGAAGCTTCTCTCTGACGAGTTTAAAAAATCGAATCCCGATATTCCCTGGTCGGCCATGGCACGTATGCGCGATAAACTGATACATCATTATCGGGGAGTCGACCTTAAGGAAATATGGAACGCCGCCGAAATCGAGATACCGAGACTTCTTTCCTTTTTGGAAAAACACATCCCGGAAAAATAGACCGCAACTTTATCTACGAGCTACGAACGTTAAACTTCTGCGCTGGAATCAAGAGGATATTAAATAAAAGTTCTCGACCGCATCAAGCAACACCTTGACCTGCTTTAACTCTTGTCAGAACGCTGGTTATGAGCCGGGCGACTATTTTGCCTAGATTAGGGAAATGGTTGTAGAAAGATGGATTTTGTGTTTAATATTTCAGAGTTATGATTTAATATTGATAGAAGAAGCAACGGGAACTTATTATATTGGCAGAAACAGTCTTTTCCCACCAGAGGCATGCGGGGACAAGGTTTCCCGTTTTAAGAGACTGTATATTCATTGTTGGGCCTATAGAAAAATGCCTGGTGTCCTTTTAATATTGAATATTTTTATGCTGTCTTGCCGATGTCTGGAATGAGGGATAAGTGGTATCCCATAAACAGTTAACATTCTGGAGGCAAGACAATGCAAGCTCTTTCAAAACT
>JBARRE010000864.1:0-3255 GCA_049644065.1 Sedimentisphaerales bacterium
CGGAAATAAAATAAAACCGAGCAATTCAGAATTCAGTATCACTCGTGACCGAGGAACTTCTTGCCGCAAAGGCTTTTCCACTCGCAGGGGCCCGTGATTCCAAAACCTACTAAATACCATCCCCCAACCCTTCCGATTGCCACAAAGCTCATAATCCTTTTGACTAATCAAAAGGACTATGAGCTTGTCAAGCAAAAAGGGTGTCAGGGTAACCGGAGGAAGGGCGAAAAAATTGCTTTGAGTATCGTGGCGGCTGAGGCATTCTGTGTGCTGATTACCATCACGTAGGGTACGATATTTCGCACCATTTGCGTATTCCAACATAATCGGTGCGATTTCATCGCTCCCTGCTGCTTTTTATCCTCCGATGAAATGTTAAGAAATCTGTAAATGTCCCGAATAAAATCCCATCAAAACGGAACTGCCATTCTTGACTTTTCCTGGTTATCTCACCTTGCATTGCAGCCGATAGCAATAACAGCGAGATCGGCAGCGATTATGACCTATTCATTCGACGTCTCACTCCCCACGCATCTCGGAGAGGTGAACATGCACCTCGACCCAGATTTCAAGCATCTGACGTACGGCGATGAAGGGGCTAAGGGCCGTCGAATCTACGAAATGTGGAAGAATAACGTTCTTGATTTCCTCGTTTTCTATGCCGGTATCCGCGACGTGAATCCCAACGAAGAGCGTCTGGTTTACGCTATTATTGGTTTTTATTGGATTGACGATATCGTAAGAGCAACCACGGTTCCCCTCAGCCGTTGTAACGAGAACGCCCATACACGGCGTGCCCGGCCCGGCGAAGATGAAATCGTGGTGCGAGCTAAGCGGGAAGAGTCGGGCAGACTGAAACGGTGCGTGCCGATTGGTTGCTACCGGCCACGTTGCGATAAACCGCACGGACATCCATCGTACCATGTTAGACTGGATTTACTTACCAGATGGGGAGACCTGTCCGTAAGTGACGGTTACTTGCAACGCAGCGCCTATATACCCGAATTCAAGAATGCCGAGCAGTTTATAGAGTGGTTTAGACAATACGAACCAGACCTGGTCGCACGAAACAACTTAATTATGCAGTGCTGTGGCCCGCTCTAACCGGGCAGGCAAACGAAGCACGTTGCATGAGAAACGAATGAACATTGGGAGCAGAATAGTGATAGGTGAATTAGGAATCCAGACGAGGATTGCCGATTATATTAACGATGTCCTCTCGCGGTTTGAGGAAGGCATGGACAATATTAATGAAGACATCACGGATCGTGTCTTTCTGATGATTCAGGGCAATCTTCAGCTACGTCGAGAGTATGACGACCTGATTACTTCGAAGCACGGGCTCAACGCACTGCTTGGTAAGAGGATAAGAGAATACTTCTGCCTGCAGAACATCGGCCGGTGCCACAACCCAAAGAGTCGCCTGATTAAATCATACGAACGACACGCGAAGTAGCCGCAACCCTCCTACTCACCCGCTGGAGGCTTTTCATGTGCGATCTTCTTCCAGGCAATCCTTGTCTTTGCTCCTATTTTCACCTAATCGAACCATTCGTCATCGGGGTCGAAGGGAGGGATGCAGACGTTTATTATTCTCATTTTTCCTACGGCTCGGTGGCGGCAGCCGGGCTTGATGAAGATGGCGGTGAAGGGCGTTACCGGTATTTTATCGCCGTCGAGTTCCATTTGGCCGGAGCCTTCGAGGACGAGGTAGATTTCGGTCAGCTTTTTATGGTAATGCGCCCGCGAGTCGGCATGGATATCGACGATGTGCATCGTGGCGGCCGAATTGTCCGGGCCGGCGAATGCCCTTTTTGCAAAGCCGCAGGGACATTTAACCGCGTCAATCTCGTCAAAACGTGCTATCATGTAGTTTGCCATAAGTTATCCTTCCAGAGTTTCACCCCGGCTGTTTGCGGGTTCTAAAAACAGTTGAATTCTCTATCGAACCGTTGTATATTCTGCCGGAAGTGTGTGATTTAATCAAGATTTGAGTGAATTTGTTTTACGGAAGCAACTTTAAGCAAGAAGGAAGGTATAATGAGTAATTTATTCGACTTGAAAGACAAGACAATCGTTATCACCGGGGGCGGCGGCGTTCTCTGCAGCGCGATGGCTGTGGCGCTGGCCAAGGCGGGGGCGAGAATCGCCATCCTTGATCTGGCCGAAGTCGCCGCAGCCGAAGTTTCGGACGAAATTCAATCCAGCGGAGGCCTGGCCATTGCGGTCAAGTGCGATGTGCTGAACAAAGAGAGCCTGGAATCGGCGAAAGAGGAAATCAATTCCGTGTACGGCAAAATCGACATCCTGATCAACGGGGCCGGCGGAAATAAAAAAGAAGCCACAACGTCACCCGATCTGTCATTTTTTGATTTGCCGAGCGAAGCTTTGCAGTTTGTTTTCAACCTGAATTTCATCGGGACTTTGCTGCCGAGCCAGGTCTTCGGCAAGGAAATGGCCGAGGGCGGCGGCGGGATAATCCTTAATATTTCCAGCATGTGCGCATTCAGCCCCCTGACCAAGATTCCCGGATATTCTGCGGCCAAGGCGGCGGTAAGCAACTTCACGCAGTGGCTGGCCGTGCACGTTTGCCAGAACTACTCTAAAGACATCCGTGTAAACGCGATAGCACCGGGATTCTTCCTTACCGAACAGAACCGGTTTCTATTGACCGACGAAAAAACCGGCGATTTGACCGCCCGCGGCAAGACAATTATCGACCATACTCCGATGGGAAGATTCGGCCAGCCGGAAGAGCTGGTCGGAACCGTAATATGGCTGCTGAGCGATGCGGCGAAATTCGTCACCGGTATAGTCGTCCCCATCGACGGCGGATTCTCGGCTTTCAGCGGAGTCTGATTCGTTGATTAATGATGATTTCAGTGGAAAATATGATGGCCGATATTGACCCGGCAAAACCTTTGAAGGAATTCAGACCCAAACACAAATTCTTCGTCGGTATAGATTCCGACGGCTGTACTTTCGATACGATGGGAATAAAGCATCGCGAATGTTTCTGTCCGTGGCTGATTGCTTTCTTCGGTCTTCAGCCGGTCGCCCAGGCGGCCCGCGAATGCAAAGAATTCGCGGATTTGTTTTCAAAAACGCGCGGCGACAACCGGCACAAAACCACCAAACAAATCATTGCCGAGTTGCTGCCGGACCATCCGATGACAAAAGCCAGAGGATTCGAGGTTCCACAATACCCGCATTATTTCGCTTGGGTCGACGATCCCAAAAGTCTGCTCAGTAACG
>JBARRE010000865.1:0-8283 GCA_049644065.1 Sedimentisphaerales bacterium
GGCTGGGGGCACATAAATGTGGACCATATAATCCAGAGTAATAGTAAAGTTGAAGTGCTTACCGATAAAACACGCGAATTTCTGTTGCAAAAGAAATACTTGAATTTCCCAGTTAAGAACGGAGCCAAGAAGCGATTGATTCATCTGATCGTCGATGGGAAGGTTACACGGGAATTTGATATTGAGCTGGCTCCTAACGAGCCCGACTTTTGGGTATTTCTGGAGGTTGGCGCATTTAAAGACAAAAAAGCAACCCTACGCATCGACAAGTACGATCCGGCCGGAAGTAAAGGATTCGATTCGGTCTACCAGGCAGACACTTACATCGGTGAAGAAAACGTTTACCGGGAAAAATTACGCCCTCAGTTACACTTCACCTCCCGCCGGGGCTGGAACAATGATTCCAACGGGATGGTCTACTACGATGGCGAATATCACCTGTTTTACCAGCACAATCCCTATGGCTGGAGCTGGGGTAATATGACATGGGGCCATGCAGTCAGCACGGACATGATCCATTGGACGGAGCTGGGTGACGCGATTCATCCTGACCGTTTGGGAACGATCTTTTCCGGCTCGGCAGTAGTTGACGTAAACAATACTGCCGGTTTCCAAACCGGCGATGAAAAAGTGATAGTATGTATTTACACTTCCGCCGGCGGGACGAATCCGATGTCCAAAGACCAGCCCTTCACCCAGTCGATCGCCTATAGCAACGATCGCGGTAGAACGTGTACTGTATATGAGGGCAATCCCATTCTGGGCCATATTAACGGCGGCAATCGCGACCCCAAAGTCATATGGCACACACCGACCAGACAATGGGTAATGGCGCTGTACCTGGATGACCGCGAGATGGCATTCTTCACATCGAAGGATTTGAAATCATGGGAATTTCAGAGCAAGATAAAGTGTTTTCATGAGTGTCCTGAGTTGTTCGCGCTGCCGGTTGATGGTGACCGAAACAATGAAAAATGGATATTATACGGCGGCAGCGGAGAGTATTTGATCGGTAGTTTCGACGGAAAACAATTCAAAACCCAGACGGATGCGATCCCTTTTCATCACGGCAATTGCTTCTATGCCTCGCAAACGTTTAGTGACATTCCCAAGACCGATGGCCGACGAATACAGATAGCTTGGGGCCGGGTAAAAATGACCGATATGCCGTTCAACCAGATGATGCTGTTTCCTGTGACATTAACTCTGCACAGTACCGAAGAAGGACCTCGAATGTTTGCTCAACCTGTCCGCGAAATCGAAAAACTCCATAAGAAGCAATGGCGGTGGAAGAATGAAATCTTAAAACCGGGAGATAATCTACTTTCAGACGTCTCAGGTGAATTGTTTCATATTCGAGCAGAGCTGCAGGTCGGTGACATTCAGGAAATCGGCTTTATCATCCGAGATATTCCCGTAGTCTACAACGTCCGGAAACAGGAGCTATCCTGTCAGAAGAAAACGGCACCCTTGCAGCCGGTGGATGGCAAGATAAGCATCGAATTGCTGGTAGATCGAACTTCAATTGAAATATTCGGTAACGATGGCAGAGTTTATATACCGATAGGCGTAATTCTCGCCGACAATTCGAAGTCGCTCGAAATCTTCACGAAGGGTGGAAATGCCGAGGTTAAATCTCTGGAGGTTTGCGAGCTTAATTCCGCATGGAAGTAGGATTGCTCCATATTCACTCGATCTGTTTATAAAAGTCGGCTTCTTTGTCGGAAAGTTTTTTCTCACGGATCATTGTGCGAACTCGCTGCACATCGACGTCTCTCGGCTGGCCGCCCGATGCCGAGACGGCGACCGCATCCGGTCCGGCGGGAATCACCTTCATGAATCTGTCTGCCAAAACAGTCGAAATGAATAACGCTACGATAAGCACAAAGGCGGCAAATGCCCCGACGGATTCTCTTCTTTTTGTTGCCGTAATGTCGAATTTCTCGAATCGGCACTTGTCACATTGTATGCAATCCATGTTGTCCCTGCCGGTAAGACCGAATTGGCATCTGCCGAATTTCTTTGTCGGCAGGTATCGTTTGAGTATTGCAACATGATTAAGAAGAGACAGAAAAGCCCCTGCCGGACACAAATACCGACACCAAAAGCGGGGCCAGAAAAGCGATCCGAGCAAGACCGCCGCGACGACAAAAAATAATGCCGATCTGAAATCAAGAGTTGTAAACCGCCAACCGAAGATCGAGATGAGCGGATCTGCTGCCAATGTTGTGCGGTCTCTGGAGGCAAAGAACACAATGACCATAACCAGGAGAATAACGTATTTTACAAATCTTGCCTTTCGCATCGATTCGTTTGAGATTGGCGGCTTGAATCTTTTGGGTAGGACATAGCCGATAAGTTCCTGTGCCGCCCCAAAGGGACAGATGTAGCCGCAGTAAAGATTGCCGAAGATGATGACAAGAATCGGGACTCCGACAACCAGCAAAAACGCGCCTGTCACTGCCATTGCAGGAGCATGCCATGACAACATGGTGACGATTTGTTCGCTGGAGTACTGGGCGTTAAGCCATATTCCCCCGATGCCCAGACTCAGGCAGAGAACAAACAGCCGGCTCCAAAAGCCGCCCAAATATGTCACGATAAGGGCAAGGGCGAAAACACCAATCAGATATATCGCGTGGATGTCCGGCAGATATTTTGCCCGATGCGCTGGTAATTCGGCGTGCGGTTCGGCCGGCCTGCCGAGAATTTCCGCGGCGAATCTTTGCCCCGATGCCTGCAGCGCCGAGACAATGGCTTCGGAACTGACAGTCGCTCCGGTTACAGCCTGAATATCAGCGAAAGGCTCAGACTGAAAGAGGTTACGGCCGATTAAAGATTCGCTCCACTGGCTAAGAAGCTCAAGATACGCCGGCGTCTCGTTTGAACGTATTATATGAAAGCCGATAAGGCTGCCGTTGGGATCGTCCACACGTACGGCAAGATTTATCTTGCCGCCGAAACCGCGGACTTCGGGCGAAAGGTCTTCTGTGCTGAAGATGTATCCTGTGAGAAGATCGTTAGCATCAAGGACTCTGAAGTAATCGACTTTGCGAGCACTCTCGCCAAGAACAGCCGATTGTTGTTCAATACGCAATTCACCGGCAAGTGCCTGAGCAGAATATAACGGCAGTGACGGCCTCAGATGTGCTCCGGCATAAGCCAGCAAATTGGAGCATAAAACAATAGACACCCCGATGCCCAACAAAACGTAACCGATGCTGCGAAATCTTAGAATTGTTATATCAGAAGACCATATCTTATCCGGCTTAGATAACTTCAGAGCCGCTGGAGGAACGTTCGCCAGAATTAGTGTGACAGATACAAGGATCGCTAATTTCGTCCCGAGGACTGGTACCAGGGCAAGACTTGTCACTATCCCCCCTACTGCCGCCCCGATATGGTCTGCGGTTTCGAGTTTACTGCCGGCATGGCCCGTCTCAAACTCGGAATCGGCTAATTGTCCGGCGGCGATTGGAAAATAACAACCGGTGCATACTCCACACAACACAAACGCAATCGCAAATATTATATGTGTCCACTGCTCGCCCGGCCAAAAAGCTATCGCACAGAGCAAGAGTGAATGTACAAATATCACAAGCAGTAATATTCTTTCGTTGCGGATTGTTTTCTCTTCCGACAGGAAGTGCCGTACAGAAGCCGCTCCGGCGGTCAGGCCTGCCATAAACAAAGATGAAACCACTCCAATGTATAAATACAGCGAGCCGAAACGGGTCTGGTACAAATACATCAGGACAATCACCGCCCCGATGCCCACCGCTCCTGCCGAGAAGACCAGGAAGCTGCTGTCGAAGCTTGAGGGCCTGCCCTGCTCGGCCGATTTCAGAATGTAGAGCATCCTCAATACTACAACAACCAGGATGGGGATAAGAAAAGCGAGCGGGCCGGCAAGGGCAAGGTGTTTGACAAGCCTTGCGGCCGGTGCTCCGGATTGCTTGGCTGCGAGCAACAAACTATAGAGATGAGTTAAAGGTCTTGCGTCACGATTTATCAGAAACTGCTCCGGCAAATCCGCACTTGAATAATTCTTAATCGCCGCGGCGGCACGGTCCGGCAGATAAACCGAAAGTAATCCCTCCGGAGTAAAGAGAAGGCCCGCGCCGTTTATCGACGCAAAACGGTCTCGCAGGGTGCCGGGCTCGCCCGTGATGCTTTCGGAATCGGATACAATAAACCAGGTGTTTTCGCCGGGCGCCAGGACAAGCCGCGAGAAAACCTTCTCAAGTGTGCGCTTCGTCGAGGCGCCGAGATTGACAAGCTCGGTGCCCATAATGTTTTCCCCCCCTGCTGTTCGGACGGCAAATACGCCGGTCGGGCTCAGTGATTCTTTGATTTGGCGATAGAATTCGAGCGTATAATACCGGTTGAGAACCGAACTGGTCGCATCGGGCAGATTGAGTATAACTATGTCGAACAATTCCTGTTTGTCAGCCAGCAGGGAGCGCACGTCGGCGGCAAAAGGATGAAATCGATCGTCGATAATTTTTAGCCCGGGCGGTATGAATTCATTGACCTTCTGCACATACTCGCTGTCACAGTGTGTCCATGTAACATTTTCAATCTGAGGCAGTTGCAGAAGTCCGCGGCAAAGGCCCAGCCCTGAGCCGACGACAAGAACTTTCTTCGCATCGGGTTTCTGGCACAGGGTGATCGCAGCGATTCTTCCGGCCGAACTTTCATCGGGCAGTGCCTCCGTCACGCTGCCTTCGCGAATCGCCACCCACTGGCCCTGGTATGTTCCGTATAGATACTCGGCCTGAGCGGTCTGGAACGAGCCTGCAAGAGCATTCTTTGGGAGCAGCTTCGTCCACTTGACAATCCGCATACGGCTCATGAGGGTTTCATCGTAGCCGCGGACAAGGCAAAGACAAACAGCAAGGGGCACCAAAAAAGTAAATACGCAGGCGATGATCCGTCCTCTGAATCTGGCGGCTCGTCGCGTGTCCGGCATAACATTCCCGGCAAGCTGAACGAGAAATACCGACAATGAAAGAATAAAAGCAAGCAAAAGGAAAATCCTCGCCGAGCTTATGCCGAAATCCAGCAGAATAGTCACCCCGATACCGCCTGCGAAACTTCCCGCCGCCTCAATCATGTACACACGCGAGACAGGTAATCTCTCGCCTTGCTGAATCGCACCCGACCCGACCCAGCGGCAGACAACGGGAAACAGCATCCCCGTGACAAGACTTATCGGGGCATTTACGATTATCGATACGAGAAGAATGTCCCGAATGGACCAGAGAGCGTATGATTCGATGCCGGCAAGCTCCCGTGCCTGCAGAATCAATATCGTCTGAAGAATAAAAGCCGGCAGATATGCCAGAAAAAGAAATTCGATCCATCTCAGCAGCTTTTCGGCAAGAGCTTCCGCTTTGCGAACGAGTACCGCTCCTAAACCGACCCACAAAAACCACGAGCCGAAAAAGATGCCGACGCTGATATCGTTGCCTTCGAATGTGGTGACGAACTCACGGAAGAGCAAAGTCTGGGCCGCGATGGAAAACAGGCCGTAACTGAATATCAGCAAGACTCGGGTGAATTTCATTTCTCATTCTCACCAAAAACTTCCGCCTGAAAGACCAGAAAGCTCGCGCCTTCTTTCCACCCATCGGCGGCCAATCGGGCCTTCAGGGACAATTGCGTGAGCATCTGATCGACATTCCAGCCCTGCTCGGGTGCAACCTGAGGCAGAAAAACGGCGGAGTGACCGTTTTTATTTAGTACGACGCCGTCGATGCCGATGCGGATTTCATCCGGCGATGCAATCGGTGCAGGCGCCGTCAGCGCGGAGATCTCGATTGTGATGTCTTTTAGTTCATCTTGCGATACGGGCGCAAAACGCCTGTCATTTTCACAGGCGTGAATCGCGTTTGTTATGACCGACTTATACAAAGGCCGTTGCGGGAAGATGTCACCTATACAGCCACGAAGCTGCGAATTTTTCTTCAATGTCACGAACGCCGCCCGGGCAGGCTGCATTGCATCGCTGATTGCAATCCCAAGATCGGACGCCTCCGGAACGCGGCGGTTTTGCAGGGCGTAAACCATCGTCTTGCGGGCCAGCAGCAAAAGTTGTTTCTTGTCCTCATCGGTCAATGCCGAATTATTTGTCCGCGTCTCGATTTCAGGAGGGTTTACCCACACTCCCGAAAATGCAATAGACATATAACTGACGGAATTGGAAAAATCGCCGGTCAATTCTCCTGAAGTTGCATATTTTATTAAATGTGCCTTTGATGGTTCGCTCATCATAGAAAGCAGAATTGCTATCGGCACGGATCCGCAAATTGTTGCACCAGTTTTTCTCTTGTATTCCAAAAAGCCTTTCGCATCCAGGTTGGCAATATGCTGATAAGCTCCCATATCGAGTTCTTTTATCTGCTCGGGGATATTTTCCGTGAATGGAACGTAAAGATGAGCACGACCATAATGAACAAAGTCCGAGCTTGCGATAACAAGAGTATTCTCGTCCACCAGGCTTCTAAGAATGGCTCCGGCCTTTTCAACTGCCTCCAACGAGCATTGTCCGGCGACAATCGGCACAAGTTTGAAATCACCCTGACAGTATTGCAATATCGGCAGTTCCATCTCAATACTGTTTTCCGATTGATGCGCTTGCGGTACGTTTTGAACCATCAGAAACCTTAAAAGCTTGTCTATGAATTCCGTATCCAGCGGTATCTGTCCCAAAGGAGTTTCAAAATGGGTTGCTCTTGGAACACTGATGATTTCTTCCATGGCAGTACGATGGCTCGGGCCAATAACGACAATTCTTTTGTACTTTTTTTCAGTCGTTTTGAGTCCAAAAGCGGCAGTTTGGCCGGACCATTGATACCCTGCATGAGGTAGAATCAGTGCGATGACTTTTTCTATCGTTTCAGGTTGGGCTTTTTTGAAGAAAGTATCGAACTGCTTCTTAAGTGCCTCAGGATCGTTGGAATACCAGCTGCCGGCAAGTGATGAATGCAGAACAACCTTGGCAGGTTCGGGCTTTGTTTCTGCCGGGACTTCCATGTTTGTCTCTGTTGGTACAGGAGTTTCTTTGTCGCAAGAATAAATTAAAAAAAGCCCGGAAATGCAAAGAAACATAATTAAGGATCGCCGTAACATTTCCTGTTGCTCAGATTTGTTGATTTGCCGTTTCATGTCAACCGCTCCATTTGCCTTGTTTGGAAATATCACCCAAAGGTCTTAAGGAACCAGGGTATTGTTTGAATCGAACAGCCCGTATGAATTTACGTGGTGTAGCTTTCTTTATAAACCACGAAGCCCCTGCGACAATCGTTGAGCCGGCTCCTATGAGCTTTCGAATAAATTTTCTGCGTGTCATCTCCAGACTCCGTATATTTCTTTGCTGCAATCCGGGCAGCGGCCCCGCCTGAGCCGGTTCTGCAGTATCGTATAGCCGCTGCGTTCGATCAGCAGCTTCTTACAGCCCGGGCAATATGTGTTCTGCCCTTCCTTGCTGGCGACGTTGCCGATATAAACGTAGTTCAGCCCTTCGCTCATCGCGATTTTGCGAGCTGTCTCCAGTGTTTTCAGCGAGGTCGCCGGCAAATTCCGCATTTGATAGCGAGGGTAAAATCCTGAAAAGTGCAGCGGCGTATCGGCGCCAAGATTCATTTTGATCCAGCGCGCAAGCTCGCGCATCTGCTCGGGCTCGTCATTCAGCGTCGGAATCACCAGGTTCGTCACTTCAACCAGTATTTCGCTCGCCTTAGCCAGAATCAGTGCGTTCTGGACGGGTTTCAAAGTCGCCGAGCAGACCTCCCTGTAGAAATCCTCGGTAATTGCTTTCAGATCGATATTCGCCGCGTCGATATGCTGGAGCAGTTTCTTCCACGGCTGCTCGTTCACGTACCCGGCCGTCACGAGAACATTCCGTATCCCGGTCTCATGCGCCAATTTCGCACTATCGTACGTATACTCGTAATAGACGATCGGATCGGTGTAGGTATAGGCGATCGAGGGGCATTTATATTTGTTCGCCTCGGCGACAAGCCTTTCGGGCGGACAATTATACGCCGGGACATTCCCTTCCTCGGGATTCGCCTGCGAAATTTCCCAGTTCTGGCAGTTTTTGCAGTGAAGGTTGCAGCCAATGGTCGCTATCGAAAGAATACTGCTGCCCGGCAGAAAATGAAAGAGCGGCTTCTTCTCGACCGGGTCGATATTAATGGAGCAGGGATATCCATAGACGACGGTTCGCAGTACACCGTCGATATTGATTCGGACCCGGCATTCGCCGCTCTGGCCGGG
>JBARRE010000866.1:0-1620 GCA_049644065.1 Sedimentisphaerales bacterium
GAGCATGACCGTGCAGCCGAATGTCATGCCGCTCAGGATCCAGGTATAGGGCGGATCGGTCCCGTCGATGAAGCGGCCGAAGATTATTCGGTCGATGTAGATGGCCAGGTTCCCATCCGGCGTCAGAACGTCCGCGCCGCGGCCGGGGAACGGAACCAGCATCATCAACGCCCAGAACAGCACGAGCAGAATCCCCGTAGTGGCGATCTGCCATCTCAGCCCCAGATTGAGCATGATGATTGCCGCGATTATGTATCCGGCGGCGATGGCCTGAAGCGTATTGGAATAGATGTGCAGTGTTGACAGGTCGTATTCGAGCAGGCGCCCCTGTGCGACCATGCCGAGGACGAAGAGAATTACGGCCCGCTTGAGAATGTGCAGGTATAGCTGCGTCTTGCCGTGGCCTTCGAGCCGGCGTTTGTCGAACGAATAAGGCATAACTACGCCGACGATGAACAGGAACAGCGGCATGATCAAGTCTTCGAAACGAAAGCCTTCCCATTTGACGTGTGTTAGTTGCGTCCGAATCAACGCCGTTGCCGGGCGGTCGAATACATCGTGCAGGCTGGCGAAGATTCTCTCGCCCCCGATGATCCAGAACATATCGAAGCCGCGAAGAGCATCAATCGACATTACACGGCCCGCAGGCTTGCCTTGCTGCTTATCTTCCGGCGATATTGTATGCATATCATCCATAAAAACTCCCGTTCATCCTCGTTCAGCTACAATCAAGCTGTTTGCATAATTTTTTGCATATTCTAACGACACCCGGCCGGTCGCGCAAGGAAAATAGTTACCGTTGTCTCGAAATTGGCTTTGTTTTTTCAAATACCTTTTCTCCATCTTTACGCTGCCCGCTGAACGTAGAACACTGAACGCTAAAAAATTGGCTTTGAATTGGCTTTGTTTTCGCCGTCTGTCCGATCGCATTATTTCTCGTAATTCTTTGTTAAAAACGAGTTTACATTCATTTGGCCCTATTGAAAATTGGCTTTGTTTTTTCAAAACGCACTCTGTAAATTGTACTATCAGAGCTGTCATTCCGCTCCCTTTCATCTTGTTTCAAATATCCGGCCAAAGGCCTTCGTAAAACCTGTCCGGCAATTCGATCCTGACGGATTGGCTTTGAATTGGCTTTGTTTTTTTGCCGCTCCCAACAATCAAAATCTCCTTAAACCATTGTTAATATTGACTTAACATCATTTTGTCCCTTTGAAAATTGGCTTTGTTTTTTCAAATGTACCCTTTCAACTCGTTTCCCGACCGGCACGGGGCAACAGGCATCCGACCACGCCACCGGAGTTGTCGGATTTCGTGTTTCGGGCTTCGAGTTTCCGGCCAATGGCTGGCAGATTGGCTTTGTTTTTCGCTGCCCAAAACCTCCAAAAGCACCAAAATAACCATAAGTCCTTACTATCATTAAACTATCGCCATGTTACCTATTTTAACATTGGCTTTGTTTTTTCAAATTAGGTTCTATTAGACACGGATTTACTTGGCGCGGCCTCGGGCTTCGCCTATCGGCCGCAACCAAAAAGAGGTTCTTCCGTATAATGCGCGAGTGCATTCGATGTTCGGGACGACCGAGAAAAATCGTTCGGGGCCCCAGAGGCGAAAATT
>JBARRE010000867.1:0-5789 GCA_049644065.1 Sedimentisphaerales bacterium
AGGAAAAGGAGGAAGATAAGGACAAGAAGAAGGATGAGGAAAAGGAAGAAGAGGAAAAGGAACCTATGATAGACGGCATTCCTGAATCCTTCATCGGCCCGATGTTGGCCGAACTGTCCTGTCACGAAGTCGGCCACACGTTAGGATTGCGGCATAATTTTAAGGCATCGAGCGTCTATACCATGGCTGCGATCAACAGTAAAGAGATGAAAGGAAAGAAACCGCTTGCTTCTTCGGTTATGGATTACCTGGCCGCTAATATGAATTTTAAGGACGGCGAAATCCAGGGTGATTACACGATGATCAGCGTCGGCCCTTACGATATATGGGCTATCGAATACGGTTATACTCAAAACGAGAAAGACCTAAAGCAGATACTGGATCGTGTGGCTGAACCTGAACTGCAGTACGCAACAGATGAGGATACATTCGGCCCCGATCCGTTGGCCCGCCGGTATGATTTCAGCAAGGATCCGCTTGACTACGCCAATAACCAGATGCGCATCGTGCGGCATAATCGGGATCGGATAATTGAAAAGCTCGTGAAGGACGGCGACAGTTGGGCCAAGACCCGCCGGGCCTATGAAATGACGCTTGGCATGCAATTGCGATCTGTTAGCATGATGGCCAACTGGCTGGGCGGTGCTTATGTCTACCGGGACAAAAAGGGAGATAAAGGCGGCCGCTTGCCGATAGAAGTCGTGCCGGCCAAAAAGCAGCGTGAAGCGCTGGATTTTGTGATTGAAAACACGTTCAATGACGAAGCTTTCGGCCTGACGCAGGATCTTTTGCGTCGGATGACCGTGGATAAGTGGTGGGATGACATATCGTCCATTTTGAGCGATCAGACATGGCCTATTCATGACAGGATCATGGGTATTCAGTCAAACGCACTGGCGATGATGATGTACCCGACTACCCTTCGTCGGATTTATGACAATGAGTTTTTGATTCCGGGTGATGAAGATGCGCTGACTCTGCCGGAATTGCTGGATACAATCAGCAGCAAAATATGGAGCGAGCTGGAGCAGCAACCCGCCAAGAAATACACTGCGCGCGAGCCGATGATCTCCAGCCTGCGGCGAAATCTGCAACGTGAGCATTTGGAGCTTCTGATTGATTTGAGCAGGTCGAATTACATGGGTACAGCAGCATACAAACCTATCGCCAATCTGGTCATGGAAAAACTCCGCCAGATCAAAGAAAATAAAATCGATCCGGTCATAGAGGCATCTGATGAAAACCTTGATCCGTACACGAGGGCCCATTTGAAAGACGCAAGCATGCAAGTTAAGAAGGCTCTGGAAGCCCATTATGTTTATAAGCAGCTTTGATCGACAGAGGCCCAGGATACGCTACATGTGAATGGAACAGAAAGGAAGTGAATATGAAATCAGCGAGAGTGACAGCACTTGCCCTATTTCTGGCCACTATTTTGATATCGAATACCGCTTCGGCTCAACCCTTGACGGTCCCTGAAGTATCCAGGGATAAGGTTATATGTTTCGCCTTATACACAGTTCAAAACAACATTTTAAAGCTGACCGCCCAACTGTATCCGCTGAAAGCGGGTGAGGACAGAAATGTTCGGCTCGAAATCAGGCAGCAGGGGAAATGGGAGCAAATCGCCGAAACACAAATCATCGAAAAAGGCTGGACGGCACCTTTCCGGATTGAACGCTGGGATAGCACCAAAGATGTCGAATACCGTGTGTTGCACGGAAAGAATGCGTCCTATACCGGCAGCATCCTCAAAGACCCGCTCGACAAAGAAGTGATAGTTGTGGCCGCTTTTACGGGTAACTCGATCAATCCCAGTCACGGCGGCGACATTCCTAAAAGCGATATTGTTGAGAACATCAAGAAGTTGAAGCCCGATCTGCTATTTTTCTCCGGAGACCAGGTTTATGACCATAACAGGCATTATGCCGCATGGCTCAAATTCGGCAGAGATTTCGGTGAAGTCATCCGCAATACGCCGACCGTCACCATCCCGGATGACCACGACGTGGGGCAGGCTAACCTCTGGGGTCAAGAAGGTCGCCTCTCACATGTCCGAGCCGGTCACGATGGTGGCTACGCCGCTCCCGTTGAATACGTAAAAGAGGTTGAACGAGCCCAGACGAGCCACCTGCCCGATCCTTTCGATCCGACTCCTATAGAACGTGGAATCGGTGTCTATTACACGGACCTGACAATCGGCCGGATCAGTTTTGCGATCATCGAAGACCGCAAGTTCAAAACGGGCCCCTCGGGCATTCTCCCCGATATGGGATGGCGACCCAACCGACCCGATCATATCTCGGTCCCTGGCTATGACCCGAAGGCACTGGATGTCCCCGAGGCAAGGTTGCTTGGTGAACGCCAGCTCAAGTTTCTCAGGCACTGGGCCGCCGACTGGCAGGATTGCGATATGAAAGCAGTACTCTCTCAAACCATCTTTTGTGGCGGCGCGCATGTTCACGGCGGCAGGAACAACCGCCTGCTTGTCGACCTGGACTCTAACGGTTGGCCACAGACCGGACGAAACAACGCCCTGATGGAAATGCGCAAAGCCTTTGCACTGATGATTGCCGGAGATCAGCACCTGGCGACTATCATTCACCACGGCGTCAACGACTGGAACGACGCCGGGTACTCTATGTGTGTACCGTCGATTGCCAATCTATACCTGCGATGGTGGGCGCCTTTGGAGCCGGGCAAAAATCGAGAGCCGGGAGCACCCGAATATACCGGCGAATTCCTCGATGGCCTCGGCAACAGACTCACTATGCTGGCAGTAGCGAATCCGAGTCCGGAGCGCAACGGTGGACAGAAGCTCACGACGCGGGCTGCTGGCTTTGGAGTCGTCAAATTCAACAAGAAAACCAGAGAAATCACGATGGAATGTTGGCCCAGAAACGTTGATATATCCGATTCCAAAACCAAACAATATCCCGGCTGGCCCCGGACTATTCAGCAAACCGACAACTACTCGCGTAAGGCTGTAGCATATCTTCCCACAATCGAAGTGGACGGCATGACGAATCCCGTCATTCAGGTCATAGACGAATCGAACGGCGAAATCGTCTACACCCTGCGTATCAGCGGAGCATTATTCAGGCCCAAGGTTTTCAAGATAGAAGAATACACGGTCAAGATCGGCCGGCAAGGCACCGGCCAAATGAAGACACTCACAGGAATCCGGCCCCTTGCGGCCGGCGAGAGCGAGAAGATAAGTGTGAAATTCTGACAATGTTCAGACAACATAACTTAGATGAAAGGAGATGAGTAAGATGAAACGTTCGATTAAATTTTGGATATTGATTATCGCAGCGTTGATGTGCCTGATAGGCGAACAAGTCAAGGCCGAGCCGTGGGTAGTCCTCGAAGGCAATGAAGGTCCGGGCAAGGGAAAGCACATTGTTTTTCTCATCGGCGATGAGGAATACCGCTCGGAAGATTCCATGCCCCAGCTTGCCAAGATACTGGCGGTGCACCACGGCTTCAAATGTACGGTACTTTTTGCCATAAACAAACAAACCGGTGAAATCGATCCTAAGACATTGGATAATATCCCCGGCCTGGAAGCTCTGAAAACAGCGGACCTGATGGTTATGTTCCTGCGTTTTCGCGAACTGCCCGATGACCAGATGAAGCGTGTTATCGACTACACTAATTCAGGCAAACCGATCGTCGGGCTGAGAACCTCGACTCATGCGTTCAACTACGTAAAGCACAAAGACAGCCCTTATGCCAGGTACAGCTTTAACAACAAAGAATTTGACGGCGGGTACGGGCGCCAGGTCTTCGGCGAGACATGGATCAACCACTACGGCCGGCACCAGCAGGAAAGCACGCGAGGCCTAATTGCCAAAGGTATGGAAAACCATCCCATCGTCAAAGGCATTGACGATATCTGGGGCGAATCCGATGTTTACGGCCTCAAGACTCTAACCGGCGACAGCAAACCGCTTATCATGGGACAGGTTCTTGCCGGGATGAACCCGAAAGACAAACCGAATCCGGATAAGAAACTGGTCCCCGTGGCCTGGACCAAGACCTACACAGGCGACACAGGAAAGACCGCTCGTGTTTTCACAACCACGATGGGGCATTCGTTTGATCTAAACAGCGAAGGTTTCCGACGTCTTCTTGTGAATGCTTGTTATTGGGGCATGGAAATGGAAGACAAGATTCCGGTCAAGAGCAAAGTCGATATTGTAGGCCTATACGACCCCAACAAGATCGGGATGGGCAAGCACAAAACCGGCTTGAAACCGTCAGACCACAAGCTTCCGTAGAGTCTGTTCGGGCAGCCTTCTTGGCGCCGTTTACTTTTTGCCTCCGATGCTGAACAGGTGAGAGTATGTCCGCAGGTACATTCTTCCGTCGGCGATGGCCGGCGTGGCGTGGCTCGTTTCTCCCAGGGGATTGATCGCCAGCAGTTCGTAAGTCTCGGCAGCCCTGACGACGACCACGTCACCATCCATTGTAATGCAGTAAAGCCTGCCGTCCGCCCAAACCGGCGAGCTGAAGAATCTGCCGGCGGGCTTTTCTTCCCAAAGCCGCTCGCCTGTGGCGCTTCGCAGGCAGGAGACAAGCCCGCGATCATGAAATGTAAACAGCAGGCCTCCCTTTGCTACGGATGTGGGGACATACGGCCGGTATCCGCTGTCGATTATGTAAGCTTCTTTGGGCAGCATCGATCCGTCACTTGAGCCGGGTCGAATGGCGGTCAGGCGCTTGCCGCTGCCGCCGTCGCCGCAGGTGCCGATCAACAATTCATCTGCGATGACAGGCGAGCTGACGACGCGGGCCGGGAAGGCTGAAGCAACTTCCCATATAACCTTGCCCGTGCCGAGATCAACGCCGGTCATGCCGTGGGAGTAGCTGTTGAAGATCAACTGCGGCTTGCCCTGTGCCGGTGTGTAAACACAGGGCGTCGAGTACGAAGTCTTGGGGCCGGTTTGCCGGTTCAATATCCAGCGTGTCACGCCCGTTTTGCGTTCCACCGCGATCCAGATGCTCCTGGCGTCTTTACTGCTGCTGTTCTCATGCTCGTGTGTAAAGATGGCCATGTCATCATGGACGATCGGGGAACTGCCTGCGCCGTGCTGGCAACGCACACCTTCGAACGTGCGTTTCCAGATTTCAGTGCCCTTATGGTTCAACGCCGCTAGAATTGTCTCTTCGGAACTCGTCCAGAGTACATAGACGTGGTCGGCGTCGACTGCCGGCGTTGCCGTGGCGTAGCTATTGAGCTTGTTCGGACGGTATTTGCTTAGCACGTATTCCTTTTGCCACAAGACTCCGCCGTCGGAGACACTCAGAGCCAGAAGCACGCTGTGTCCGGCTTGTTGGTCGCCGCTGGTCACGAATAGTTTCTCGCCCCAGAGCACGGGCGAGGAGTGCCCACCTCCCGGCAACTCGACCTTCCAATTGTAATCTTTTTCCGTCCATTTGACGGGGATCGTCTTGGCGTTACTGATGCCCTGTCCATTGGGCCCGCGGAAGCGCGTCCATTCCTGTCCCTGAGAAACTGATGCCAAAATGATGGTCATGGCTGCCAGAAAAGTTTGTTTTATCATAAGAAATCTTCCTACTAATGGTCTTAACCCGAACGCTGTTTTCGGCTGCTGGTTTTACTTGTTTCCTTTTTAGACTTCTTACTGCCGGATTTCGCATCCTGCTCTGCCATGAAATTCTTCAGCGCTTCCGGCGAAGTGCGATTCTCAAAGGAATTGAGCGCCGGATCGCCGGTTTTCTTCATCCAACCGAGCATATCTTTTCGCAACTTATTGATTTCT
>JBARRE010000868.1:0-2107 GCA_049644065.1 Sedimentisphaerales bacterium
GGAATGAATCGTTTCAAGGTAAGCACCGATCCGTTTCACCAGCAATACGTTGACGCAGAATTGGTGCGCCGATTGGCTGGGATAGCAAGCGAGATTTTAGGCACCGAGCGAGTGCTCGTTCGCTGGCAAAAGTATCTGGATAATCCGACTGATATGAAAAATCTCTCACCTGCTGAACTCGAACAACAATATATCAATGCGATGAAAGATTATCCCTGCCGCTTCACCGGTCGAGCCGGCGGGAAACTGGCCGGGCTGGTGGCATCCTCGATGCTTGTGTCGAGGGCGTCCCGCCCTCGAATCGCGGGCAGGATGCCCGCGACACGGTCAGGTGGCAGCCTCAAAGCCGTAGGCTTTGGGGATGGTCAGCCTTCGAGAAACCATCCCCAAGCTTCGCTTGAGGCTGCCACTCGGCATCAAGCTGCTTGTCGATCAAACTTTCTCGGCGCCAAAGGCGTGCACATCGACCCGTTCGGCAACATCTTCAGCGGTACTTGTAGCGGAATAATTATTGGAAATATAAATCAGATGTCGCTTGAGAATATCTGGAAGCAATTCGATCCTCGTAGGGGCGGTTCGCGAACCGCCCGTACTTTAATCAGCACGCTATTCAACAAAGGGCCTTCCGGCTTGCTTGCCGAAGCTGAAAAGCAGGGATACAAAAGGGCGGAATTTTACGCCGGTAAATGCCACCTTTGCACCAGCATCCGGCAGTTTTTCTTCAAAAACGGCCTTGAGAAGTCTATAGTCGGCCCTGCCGAATGTTACGCTGACGTATCGTAAAAAATAATTTTTAAAATTATTTATTTTTATATTGACAACTTGTACAAATGTACGATATTATATTGTACGTTTGTACAATACACTTGTAAAAGGAGATTGGTATGGTACGGAAAAATCTACCGGCGTTGAGTCCATCGGAAACTGAAATCCTAAGATTGGTCTGGCAGCTTGATAAAGCAACTGTACAGCAAGTCTGCGACAATTTGCCTGCCCGAAGGAAGATCGCTTACGCGACGGTCCAAACACTACTTCGTCGGCTCGAAAACAAAGGTTATCTGAAACATGATGTTCGGGGCAAGGCCCATGTTTTTTTCGCCGCCGTCAAGAAGGAACACGTCGTAAAAAGGTCGGTGGGTGATTTCCTGGACCGGCTCTTCGGCGGCGATCCGATTCCCCTGATGCAGTACCTGGCCGAGCATGGAAAACTCGACGCCGAAGATATCGAGAGGCTCAAGCAGTTGGCAGGCAAGAAATAATCAGTCTATTCTTGGGAGAGACATAAATGAACGATTACTTGACCCAAATCACAGATTATCTGCTGGCGCAGAGCTGGCAGATAGCCATCCTGGTGGCGGCAGTCACGGCGATAACTCTGCTGCTGAAAAACAGAAGCGCGCACGTGCGCTATTTGCTCTGGCTGATTGTTTTGGCTAAATGTCTGGTGCCGCCATTTCTTACGGTTCCACTGGCCGTCCTGCCCGAGCCAAGAGCGGCAATCGTATTGCCGTCAACCGAGCCAATAGCGGTCGAACTCGTCGAGACTTTTCTGGTAGAAGCGCCGGCGCCGCCGGCGCCAGTCATCGTCAAGCATACACCCAGACTTACTGTTCACCAGTGGTTGGCCGTCGGCTGGTTTGCAGGAGCAGGTATGTTCGTCCTTGTGGCTGTGGTAAAGGCGCTTCGGACCGAGTTTTGGCTGAGGCGAGAGCGAAAACTCCTCCCAGCCGGACTTCAAAGCGAGATTAAGGATCTATTCTCCAGCCTCGGCGTTAGGATTTCGCCAAAGCTCTGGCTGGTTGAAGGCATCGGCCAGCCCTTCGTGTGGGGTCTGCTTCGCGGCGGGATTTACCTGCCCGCCAACTTTGTCAAGGCTCATAACGCTGAGCATCGCCGAGGTGTAATCGGCCACGAACTTAGCCACATCCTGCGCTTCGATGCGGTTGTCAATCTCTTGCAGGTCGTCGCTCAGGCCGTTTTCTGGTTCCATCCGTTTGTCTGGTGGGCGAACAGGAGAATCCGCGCCGAGCGGGAAAAATGCTGTGATGAGATGACCATCGCACGCTTAGGCACAAAAGCCCAGGATTACAGCGATGTAATTGTGAAC
>JBARRE010000869.1:0-11778 GCA_049644065.1 Sedimentisphaerales bacterium
AGTACGCAGTATGCCTTGCGTCATTTTCCGGTGCAGAACTTATTGCCCTCTATGTTATCAACACCAGAGCAGTGGAAGACCTTTTAAAGGCAAGGATATTCCTCAAAGATGAGCAGGTCGAATATGAACATGATATGGAAGCTGATGCCGAACGGTATCTCAATTATGTAAATGAACTTGCCATGAAAAAGGGAATATCGATTGTTAAGAAACGCGGTAGAGGGAGTGTTAATAAGGAAATAGTCAATGCCGTAAATGAGGATGAGGTGGACCTTCTCGTCCTTGGCGAACTGTCCCGGATCAGGAGCAGAAGGGATGAATTTTATGATGAGACCGAACGGGCGATGCGTTCTGTCACGTGTTCCGTCCTAATTGTCAAAGATGAGGACAGGGTCTGGGAGATGTACGAAACACTGTCATAATACGGAAATTGAATAAGAATTACGTTTAAATATGAAAGTTCAGGAGAAGTAGGTCATGGCGCTAATTGATATGGTTGTGGAAAAAATTGTTAAAATACCTCTGGAGTCGAAAGATAAACCAGATGTTTTACGTGAGCTTGTCCAAATATTAAAAGACGCTGATGAAATTGACGATTTTGAAACGGCGCTGAAGGCAGTTCAGGAACGTGAAGATAAGCAGAGTACCGGACTGGAGAAAAGTTTTGCTGTCCCTCATGCTAAAACCACTGCTGTTTCCAGCCTGAAACTTGCTATCGGTATAGCCCCTCAAGGAATCGATTTTGATTCACTTGATGGGGAGCCGTCGAAGCTCTTTTTTCTTTTGCTGGCCCCTCCCGGCCAATCCGGCCCTCATGTGGAAGCCCTTTCAGAAATAGCGAAACTATCCTGCTCAAACGCTTTTTGTAAGGCCCTGATCCGTTCTGAAAATGCTCAGGAAGTGGTTGAATTGATGAAAGGTGAATGACAATATAGTCTGCTATCGGCGATCAAACTTTCTCAAATAACGCTAATGTTCACTACGCACCGGCGCCGAAGCCTGGTTCTTGGGATTAGCATCCAGGTAATCTTTGCTAAACTTCTCCACAAGTACTTCGATGGTTTTGTCAAGCCCCTCTTCAATCTGCGTTGTTCCCCAAATCACAATACCACTCGTATCCCAGGTTGTGGCCTTGCAGAATCTCTTTTTGCTATCGCCCGGAGCACCGAGCAACTCCACCTTCTGCTAGGTAGAAGGATTTTTACTGATATAATCCAGCCCTGCATCGGTCATGAGGAAGTCCTGCTTGAGGAGCATCCTGCCCGGGCTTGTATGGCCATCATGACAATCGTTGCAGTGTGCGTGTGATTCATCCAGGTGGTTGGCAACGAGTTGGAGCATCCTTGTTTCATGACACTGATGGCATAACTCAGGTATCGGTTTACTTAGCAGGGATTTGTTGTCTGTTTTGTGTGGCTCATGGCACAATAGGCACTCACCGGTGCTCACAGGACCGTGCACCCACCCGTCCAGCGTAACGTAATCTTTGTGACAGACGTTACACAATCCCGGCACCGAAGCGACAAGGTGCGACTTATATCGGGAACCTTGTTCGGCCTGATCACCGTGGCACAGAACTCAGTTCTTAAGCGGCTCATGGAGACCCCAGGTTGCTCCTGAATCATTCTTGGCGAGTCCCTCTGAGTTCGGATCGCCGTCCACTTCTCTGGTCTTAGGTTGATGTGACATCAGATGATCGCCAAGAGTTTTGCTTGTCTGCTTAACCACGGCAATCCAGGCAACGCCAAGAGTACCCACAGTTGTCGCAAGAATAAGTAACATGTTGATCTTCACGGCCTCGTCCTTCAATTTAGGTTGTAAAAATATCCTCAGAGTGAATATCTGAATTTTGGGATCCGGGGGCTTTTTACCGTGAGAATCGTCCGGCTGATCAGAACCAAACTTTAATCCTTCCACAAAACACTCACTTTTCTTCCCACGCATTACATGCTTACTCACAGACATACTTGAAAAAATTTTGGATTTTGCTTGACGCCCGGAATAAATTCGTGTTATAATCGGATAGTTATTGAACGAAGCGAACATGCAACTCAAAATTGAAAATTAAACAGCTTTTTCGCACTGGATTTTTAACGGTCCAACTCAAACCGCCAGTTTCCGTATAAGGAGATACACAAGAATCTGTGCCTTTTTCGCCCAGGGACTTAGGGGTATTGCATTTGAGTTCCATACAGGTTCAGGCTGGCCTCAGTTGGACATATAGCAGCGGAGGAGTCGGCAAAAATGGGTGTTGCAGAGTGGATATTAATCATGGTCGTGATATGGGCGTTCTGGTACTGCCGTCGAAAACCGAGCTAAGCTTTTTTTTGCGTATTTAATACGAGCATATATAAGAAAAGGCTGTACTCCGGCAAAGCAGAAAACCAGCGCAAATGCAAAGGGGATATGAGAACGCCCTCCGATCAACGATAAGTAAGCAAGAGTCTCCAGTCCGGCATAGACAAGGTAGTACATGAGGGGGTATCTGAGTGGCATATCTACACAATTAAGCGTACCGTGAAGCTGCCTTGACTAAAGTTCTTATCTCAGCCATAATATATTCCGGCAGTTCCGACCAAACAGCCTCTATATTAGCCAGATCATCGGGAAGGTTTTGGGCTTGATTTTTTGCCCATTTCTGTTATTTTGGCGACAATTGGTTTTAGGTTTAGCAACAATTTTTGCAGGACATGGGATTTGGTGGCATCTGCTTCTTAAATGACAATCGGAGGTTAAAGTCCTGTCGGGCGTAATCCAACACACGGTTTTTAGGACGAGTGGCTGAGTAATAACAGATAGAACATGGCAATGAAACAAAGAAAGGCCAACTTAAGAAACAATCTTCTCAGAAGATTTTTATGCAGTAATCTTATTTTGCTCATCTTAGGGATTACTTCGATTCCGGGATTTGCCGGCGAGTTGGTTAATGTACCGGCGCATCGTGCCAATTTCAATAAAAACAGGGCGACACAATACGTGCGCAGTTTCGATTTCGAGTCCCTTCGGCTTGCTATTACCGACTTGATCGAAACTTTTGGGCAGGATTATCCAAAAGGCAGACAGTATTTAGAACGTCTGGACAGTTTGAAAAAACAGAGCAAAACTGTGCTCGGTTCCTTTGACCGAAATAATAATTCTCCAAAAGTCATTCTGTTAACACTCGCAAACGAACTTGAAAAACTGCGGTACGATTCATTGCTTTCAAATCCACTGCTCGATTTTGACAAGCTGCTGCTGCTCAAACGCAAACGCGGACAACTTGGCCTGCCCGTCAACCACAAATGCAACACGGGTATTGAGCGAATCGGCTACGACAACGAAATTGCGATCCTCGAACAGATGCGCCCGGATGGAAAGCTGCGAACGCTTTACCGCCCCGCCGCCGGAGAATTTGTCGGCGAAATGGATCTCCATTATGACGCCGAGAAGCTCCTCTTCACGATGCCCAAAGGCCCGACATGGCAAATCTTCGAGATCGGGACGGACGGCAGCCGCATCCGGCAGGTTTCGCAAGGCGAGCATCCGGACGTCGACAACTTCGACGCCTGCTATCTGCCCGACGGCAGGATCGTCTTCGTCTCGACCGCCTCGTACACGGCAGTCCCCTGCTGGCACGGCGTCGAACGAGCATGTAATATATATCTGATGGACGCTGACGGCGGCAACGTTCGGCAGTTGTGCTACGACCAGGACCTCGACCTTCACCCGGCCGTACTGCCGACGGGCCAGATAATATTCAGCCGGTGGGACTATACCGGGCCTATGCACATTTACCTGCGTCCCCTAATGGTGATGAATCCGGACGGTACGGGCCAGCGAGCAGCGTACGGCAGCAACTCCTATTGGCCAAACGCGCTATATTTTCCACGAGGGATACCGGGGGCCCCGGGTAAAATCATTGCCATCATCGCCGGCTATCACGGTGTGCCGCGGATGGGTGAGCTGGGTCTGCTGGATACCACCAAAGGCTGGCAGGAGGCGGGCGGTGTCGTCCAGAAAATTCCCGGGCGAGGAAAAGCAGTCAAAACCGTCATCCGTGACAACCTCGTTGATAAATCCTGGCCGAAGTTTCTTCATCCCTATCCGCTGAGCGACAAATATTTCCTGGTCGCAGCTAAACCGAACCAAAAGAGTCCGTGGGGCATCTACCTCGTGGACGTTTTCGATAACATGCTGCCGATTTACGTACAGCCCAAATTCGACCTGTTCGAACCTGTTCCATTAGCGAAGACGCCTCGGCCCCCTGCTATTCCCGACAGAATCGATCCGGCGAGTGACAATGCAGTCGTTTACCTCGACGATATTTACGCCGGAGAGGGTTTAACCGGTGTCCCGCGCGGCACCGTGAAAAAGTTGCGGATTCTTGCCTATCATTACGGTTATCCCGGAATGGCCGGGCCGGACAAGATCGGCTGCGGCGGGCCCTGGGAAGTAATGCGTATTCTCGGCACCGTGGACGTTCACGAAGACGGCTCGGCGATGTTCAGCGTTCCGGCCAACACGCCGCTCAGCGTGCAGCCGCTGGATGACCAGGGCAAGGCGATCCAGTTGATGCGGAGCTGGTTCACAGCAATGCCGGGCGAAACGGTCTCCTGCGTCGGCTGTCATGAGAAGCCCAGGCACATTCCCGTGCTGCGTCAAAGATTGGCTGCGACCCGTCCGGCAGCGAGGATCGAACCGTGGTACGGACCGCCGAGGGGTCTGGATTTCGAGAGGGATGTGCAGCCGGTGCTGGATAGATATTGTGTCGGCTGCCACAACGGTACGGCGTCCTCGCACGGCCAAAAGATGCCCGACCTGAGGGCAGAGCATTACGCGAAGAACTACCAGGGGCGGGAACTCACGAAGCTGGGGGCAAATCGATTACATCCGGTAGTCCGCGCAGCGCTCGGCGGAACTAAGGTCAAGTACACACCCGCATACGAAGCTCTCGTACCATATATACGCAGGGTCAACGTCGAGGACCACGTCGGCCTGCTGGTCCCAGGCGAATATCACGCCGATACGAGCGAGCTAATCCAGATGCTCAGCAAAGGACATCATAACGTCCAATTGGACGCAGAAGCCTGGGACAGGCTCGTTACATGGATCGATCTGAACGGCCCTTGTCACGGTACCTGGGGCGAGGTAGGCCCGATTCCCGAAGGCGCCGAGAATCGCCGGCGCGAGCTGCGTCAACTCTACGGCGGACCGAAAGACAATCCCGAGGCGATTCCGGAGCTGCCTCACAAACATATCAAGCCGGTGCTCCCCGAGCGAATCCCTGAAACAGAACGGCAAATATCCGGACTCGCGGTTTTGGCATTCGACGCAAAAGAGGCTCAGCTTCGACAGAACGCCGCCGGGCCGGCCGCCAAAACAATCGACCTGGGCGCAGGCGCGACTATGAAGCTGATGCGTATTCCCGCCGGCAGGTTCATCATGGGAGATGCGAACGGCGAACCTGATGAAAGCCCGCCCACACCGGTCACAATCGGCAGCGACTTCTGGATGGCGGCCTGTGAAGTCACTAATGCCCAATATCACCGATTCGATCCGGCCCACGATTCGGGTTATTTCACGAAGCGTTTCCAGGGTCCGGATGGGCCAGGTTTGTCCCTTGCCGAGCCTGAGCAGCCGGCGGTTCGTGTCTCATGGCAGCGGGCGATGGACTTCTGCCGCTGGCTTTCGCAGCAAACCGGTATAAACTTCACGCTGCCTACCGAGGCCCAGTGGGAATACGCCTGCCGCGCCGGCTCGCAGGGCCCGCTGTCGTATGGCGAAGTGGATGCGGATTTCTCGCAATGGGCAAACGTCGCCGACAGTTCACTGAGCGTACGCCCCGGGCCGACGGGCGGCCTGGAGTCGAACATTACCGCCCACTTCGGCAAAGGCATCCTCGAATCGGCCGTATATGGAGGAAACATCCTTTGCAATATAAGTTTCGACGATGGAGCAATCGCCACGGCCAGCGTAGGAAGCTATCAACCCAACGCATGGGAACTGTATGATATGCACGGCAATGTCTGCGAATGGACGCGAACGACATATAAGCCATATCCCTACAGAGCCGACGACGGCCGCAACGCCCTAACAGAGCCAGGCAGGAAAGTCGTGCGGGGTGGTTCATGGTGTGATCGTCCAAAGCGGTGCCGTTCCGCTTTCCGGTTAAATTATCCGGCGTGGCAGCGCGTCCACAACGTCGGATTTCGCGTCGTTTCCGAGGTAGCGAATACAAAACAAGAATATGCGGCTTCGGAGAGTCTTGCTGAACATGATGAAACACTTCGCGATTCAGAATTAACAAGTAGTTATGGAGACAATTGAACATGAAAGAACGTTATATTTACAGAGCAATTATGTGGATGAGCATCTCTATCGTCCTGATCGGCTTCACTTATGCTTCTTATGCCGGTGAAGAATACCTGTCCCCGACGGCATTAGTTGCAGACAATCAGAGCGAAACAATCTATATTGCCGAGGCTACTGCCAAAAAGATTGCTGTTTTTAACACGAAAACGACGAAGGTTACAGCAACGATCGACGTGCCTGCTGAGCCGACTGGTCTTGCCCTGACCGGCGATGGAGCGATTCTCTACGTCACCTGTGGGGGGCAGAAAGGATGTGTCTGTGTCATAGATACACGCAATGCCAAATTGCTCCGCACTTTGCCCACGGGTCACACTCCAATAGCTCCCGTGCTAAGCCCGGACGGTAGTTTTCTATATGTGTGCAACCGCTTCGATAACAATATCTCGGTGATAAACACGAGGGACGATAAGCAAGTCACAAAGATTCCCGCCCTGCGTGAGCCGGTTGCCGCCGATATCACACCCGATGGAAGTTGGCTCTACGTGGGCAATATGCTTCCATACGGCTCGGCGAGCGCCGACTCGATTGCCTGCAATATTTCGGTCATAAACGCCGGGACGATGGCTTTTGAAATCGACATTGTCCTGCCGAATGGGAGCACGGGACTCCACGGCATTGTCGTTTCGCCGGACGGACGGTTTGTTTTTGCCTCACATATTCTCGCCCGATACACGGTTCCAACGACCCAACTCGAACGAGGATGGATCAATACGAACGCAATCAGCATCATAGACGCCAGACGTAAGAGACTCATAGAAACGGTTCTTTTGGACGATGTGGATTATGGCGCTGCGAATCCGTGGGGCCTTGCCTGCACGAGCGACTCGAAATATCTTTGCGTGACCCACGCCGGAACCCACGAGATAAGCGTAATAGACATCGCCGCTATGCTCGAAAAAATCAATAGCTACAATCGACGTAACGGCAGACAGATCCAGAACTTCGGCGGCGGCTCTTATACGGCATACGGTTCCGGGAGTGAAGCTCCCTCGAATATTCCCAACGAACTAAGTTTCCTTTACGGCATTCGACAGCGCATCAAGCTGCCGGGCAAAGGCCCGCGTGCACTCACCATCATCGGGGATAAAGCTTATGTCGCCGAGTATTTCACCGACAGCATAGCGGCCGTGGACATAAGCAGCGAATCGAGATTCAAAGCTACATCCATAGCCCTCGGCCCGAAGACCGACATGACAACCAGGCGAAAGGGTCAAATGCTGTTCAACGATGCACGGCTTTGTTTCCAGGGCTGGCAGAGCTGTGCCAGTTGTCATCCTTCAGGCGCCCGGACCGATGCTTTGAACTGGGACCTGCTCAATGACGGCCTGGGAAATCCGAAGAACACCAAGAGTCTGCTGCTCGCACACGAAACGCCGCCGGCGATGATTACGGGTATTCGTGAAAACGCCGAGGCTGGAGTGCGTGCCGGAATCAGGCATATCCAGTTTGCAGTGCGCCCGGAAGAAGAGGCCGCTGCAATTGACGAATACCTCAAGAGCCTCAAACCGGCTCCCAGTCCTTATCTGGTTGACGGCAAGCTCAGCGAATCAGCCAAGCGAGGGCAAAAGATATTCGACAAAGCAGATTGCGCTTCATGCCATACAGGACCGCTGCACACCGATTTGAAAACACACAATATTGGTACAGGTAAAGACCTCGACAAGGACCGGCGGTTCGACACGCCGACGCTCGTCGAAGTCTGGCGGACAGCACCATATCTATACGATGGACGGGCCGCGACCATTGAAGAAGCGCTGACAACGTACAATCCCGGCGACAAGCACGGAGTAACATCCAACCTAACCGAAGCAGAAATAAAAGATTTGGCTGAGTTCATTCTGTCTCTATAAGGCTCTGGAAGACAATGACAGCATAAGGAGATCGTTAAAATGAGAAAAGGCATTCGTTTTTTAACGCTGGCCGTGCTTTTCGTATCATTGGCTTCTATTGGCTGCTTGGTGAACCGTGGGGCAGAATCTGATGTTTCGGCCATTAAGATAGTCAGTCCATCGGACGCAACGACAGCCGAGCGTTTAGCTGCAAAAGAAGTTCGCCGCTATGTGTATCTGCGGACGGGCAAGCTGCTGCCTATCGTTCGGAGCGACAAAAACCTGCCTTCGAAAACGCCTTTAATTATCGTCGGACAGAAGGACCGCCCTGTCATCAGAAGCATAACAGACAAAAACGCGGAGCTGGCCTCTTCGACAGGCTCGCTTGAATCACAGCAATATCTGATTAAGACAATTAGTTTCAGGGATCGGCAAGCCTTGCTGATTACCGGCGGCGATTCGATCGGGACACTCTACGCCGCCTATCGGTTCGCCGAGCACTTGGGCGTCCGTTTTTATCTGCATGGTGACACAATCCCCGATAAGCGTATCGCTCTGAAAATACCCGACCTGGATGAAAAAGGCAAACCACTGTTCGACATGCGGGGAATCCAGCCGTTCCACGATTTTCCCGAGGGACCGGACTGGTGGAATACTGATGACTACAAGGCTGTCATTGCACAGCTTCCCAAGCTGCGTATGAACTTCTTCGGATTGCACACTTATCCACAGGGCGGAGTCGGCCCCGAGCCGGCCGTCTGGATCGGCATGCCCGGAGACTTCAACGAAGACGGAACCGTGAAGTTCAGCTACCCATCAAGGCATTTCACTACGGCGAACATCACCGGCGCCTGGGGTTATAAGCCGGCAAAGACGAGCGACTACGCTTTCGGCGCAGCACAAATATTCGAACGAGATGACTACGGCCCGGACTATATGCGCGGCATGAATCCCTGGACGCAGCTTACGCAGGAAAAAGCAAACGAACTGTTCAACCGCATGGGCGAGACGCTAAAAGAAGCCTTCGAATATGCCCACATCCTCGGGGTCAAGACCTGTGTCGGCACCGAAACGCCGCTCATTATTCCCGACGCCGTCAAAGAGCGTATCAAAAGTATGGGCAAAGATCCGTCCGATCCTGCAGTTGTGCAGGAACTTTACGAAGGCATGTTCCAGCGAATTGCCAAAGCCTACCCGCTGGATTATTACTGGTTCTGGACACCTGAAGGCTGGACCTGGGGCAATCCCAAGGACGAGCAGATCGAAGCTACGGTGGCTGATTTCCAAGCCGCTATTGCCGCCTCAAAGCAAGTCAACGCCCCGTTTACATTAGCCACATGCGGCTGGGTCCTGGGACCGCCCAGGAACCGGGCATTGTTCGATAATTCACTGCCCAAAGATATGCCGATGAGCTGCATTAATCGCAACGTGGGTTTCGCCCCGGTCGAGCCCGGTTTTGCCAACGTCAAAGGCCGGCCTCAGTGGGCCATCCCCTGGCTCGAAGACGACCCGGCAATGATTATCCCACAGCTCTGGGCGGGCCGAATGCGGCGAGATGCAGCAGATGCGCTGGCTTACGGATGCACGGGGCTGTTGGGCATCCATTGGCGAACTCGCATCCTCGGGCCGAATATTTCAGCCCTCGCCCATGCCGCATGGCAGCAGAAAGACTGGAACCCGGACTTAGGCAAAAAAATCGAACCGCCCAAGCCAAAGCTCTCAGAGGGCCGTGAAGGCGGCAATGTCGCTGGATTCCCGAACAACGCTATCGCCGATACCGAAAACGATCCGCTTTACCAAACAGTCATCTGGGATGTGAAAGCCTATCGCCTGAAGGTGCCGAACGGGACATACACTGTGACACTGAAGTTCTGTGAACCTCATTACGGCGAGCCCGGCAAGCGGGTATTCGACGTCAAACTACAGGGCAAAAAAGTCATTGACCAGTTAGACATTTTCACCGAGGTCGGCCAAAACAGGGCGCTGGATTACACATTTGAAGATGTCAAGACAGACAACGGCCTTTTGGAAATCGGTTTCGAGAGCCTTGTGGAATTTCCGTGCATTGCGGCTTTTGTTGTGCAGGGCCGGGGCATAACAAAAAAGATCAACTGCGGCGGTCCTGCTTATAAAGAATACGAGGCGGATGTGCCGGCTGCGAAGACCGACAGCAGGCCGCGTGACCTGCCCGCAGACGATTTTTATGCCGACTGGGCCGTGGCGCAGTTCGGCTCGGAAGCAGCCGAACAAATCGCAAGGATATTCATCAGCCTCGACGGAGGACCTTCGGCGACGGCTGAAGGACAGCGAAACACAAACCTGCCCCGGCCATCCACGTGGATCGGCGGCCCCGGCGGCATCAGGCCTGACGAAAGAGACTGGGTACAGGTGAGCAGGGAATACGAATTCATTGAGGATTTGGCCAAAATACGCCCGAATATCAAAGGGCACGGCAACATAGAACGATTCGACTACTGGCTGAACAATTTCCGCTACCTGCGGGCAGTCGGTCGAGTCAACTGTACCTGTGCGAGGTTCAATGCAGCGATGAAAAAGGTAAAGGAAGAAAAGGATACCCAGACCCGCAAACAATTGGCACGTCGGATCGCCCTGCCGATTCGAAAAGAGCTTGTTGCCCAGGTTGCCGACGTACACCGGTATCTGCTGGCAACCGTCAACACAAACGGTGCGATGGGCAATGTTACAAATTGGCAGCAGCACATAATGCCAACCCTGCTCACCGAACCCGGGAAGGAACTTGCCAAACTTATGGGCGAAGAGCTGCCGGCTGACACAATGCCTTCGGACTCATACAACGGTCCGCTGCGATTGATTGTGCCGACCGCGCGAGGCAGCCTGTCGGCCGGCGAGGATTTGCAGCTTAAAGTAATTATTCTGGCTGCAACCACACCTAAAGACGCATCACTATATTTCCGCACAATAGGCAAAGGCAACTACACAAAGATTCCGCTTACACACATTGCCCGCAGCGTATATTCCGCACGGATTCCCGCCGGCCGGATCGAAACCGACCTGGAGTATTACGTCAAGGTAAACACAACCGATGGTCAAGAGAGCACTTTCCCCGCCACCGCGCCGGACATCAACCAGACGGTCGTGATAATAAAGGAGAAATGAGAATGAGCGAACAGGATTACACGCGTCGCAGATTTCTGAAGACCATTGGGCTGACAGCGGCATGGTTGACTGTGTCGCGGGCTTCCAGCCCGCGATTCGAGGGCGGGACGCCCTCGACACGAATAAATGCCGCTCCGCCGCGGACAGACGAGGCAACAGGAGAAAAGCACAATTTCGTTTTCATTCTCGTCGACGATTTGGGCTGGATGGATACCGGCTGCTACGGGAGCAGGTTTTACGAAACGCCCAACATTGACAAACTTGCCGCCCAGGGCATGCAATTTACGGATGGATATGCCGCTTGTGCGGTCTGCTCACCGACACGGGCGGCAGTAATGACGGGACGCTACCCGGCGCGTCTCGGCGTGACCGACTGGATCCGATCTCGATTTCAGGGAGGCGCAATACCCGATAACAAGAAGAATCCCACCGATTACGTCGGCGGTAAAGATAAAAAGCT
>JBARRE010000870.1:0-2695 GCA_049644065.1 Sedimentisphaerales bacterium
CGCTTTTGGCGAGTCCCGGCTTGGATCCTTTGTGTAACGCTGATATTCGTTCACGTCGGCTTCACAATCGTATCTCGGGCACGAGCGCCAAAAACGGTGTCCTTTATCTTCGACACATTTTATTCGACGATCGAAGTGGATCCCGCCGACGACTTGACGGGCAAAACCCTTGTAGTGGTCAATGCCCCTAATCCATTGCTGTTTTTGGGCATGCCTTTGCTGAGGGCCTACTGGAATGAACCTTTACCGGAGAGAACCCGCCTGCTGGCTCCGGCGTTTGCACCACTAAAGATCACCCGCACCGGAGAAAAAACGCTGCTCATCGAAGCCCAATCCGGCAACATCCTGTCTACGGATAAGTCCCGTAAAGATTTCAAACCGAATTTCGCTAATTTTTACTATCACTTCAACAGTCTTTTCCGGCCGAAAGACATGCCGTTTAAGGCCGGTGAGAAGATAGAACTGGGCGACATGTCGGTTAACATTATCAGCGTGGATACAGATGGTCAACCGACAAGGATTCGATTCGATTTCGACATTTCTTTAGATGATCCGTCTATGGGATGGCTACAATGGAACTGGAAAAATAGCGGATTCGGTTCCTACTCTATATTCAAAATACCACCGATTGGAGAAACTTCTTATACGAGCGGGCCATTTGGCGATACGTAAGTCTATCCTTCACTTTTTTCAAAAAGTTCCGGTTCAGCAGGGGCACTTTTCTTTTTGTGCAGCTTTATGCCGAGGTGCTCACAGGCTTGTTCTGTGATTTCTCTTCCGCGTTTGGTTCGGCGCAGGAAGCCGATTTGCAATAAATACGGCTCTACAACGTCTTCCAGTGTGTCACGTTCTTCGCCGAGCGTCGCGGCGATTGCGTCAATGCCGGCCGGGCCGCCATTGTAGACGTTGAGAAGCGCGCGCAGAAAAGCTCTATCCAGCTCATCCAGGCCTAATGAGTCTATCTGCTCCATCTTCAGCGAGCTTTCGACAATATCCGAACTGAGGACGCCGGAGCCTTTGACCTGGGCGTAATCACGGACTCGCTTTAGCAGGCGGTTGGCCACTCTCGGCGTGCCGCGGGAGCGATTCGCAATCAATTCCAACGTCCCGTCCTCGCATTGCAGTTGCAGCAATTCTGCCGACCTGGCCAGAATCTCCGTCAGCTCTTCGCTGTTGTAGAATTCCAGGTGATACAGCATTCCGAACCGGCTGCGAAGCGGCGCGCTTAGCAGGCCCGCCCGCGTCGTAGCGCCAATCAGAGTAAATTGCTTTAGCGGAAAATTTATCGTCTTTGCGTGCAGGCCGCTGTCGACGGTGAAGTCGACCTTGAAATCCTCCATCGCAGGATAGATGAATTCTTCGACAAGAATGCTCAGCCGGTGAATCTCATCGATGAAAAGCACATCGCCGGTATTGAGATTGCTCAGAAGGCCCATTACGTCACCGGCTTTTGCCAGGGCCGGGCCGGATGAGCACCGTATCCGCGCCCCCATCTCGTGCGCCACGACGTTTGCCAGCGTCGTTTTACCGAGTCCGGGCGGGCCATAAAATAAAATATGCTCCAGCGGTTCAGACCTCTGCCTGGCCGCTGCGATGGCGATTGCGACCTTTTCCCTGACGTTCTGCTGGCCCACACATTCAGCCAGAGACGTCGGCCTGAGAGAAACATTGAAATTCTCCTCGGCCTCGTTCAAAGATTGCCCGCCAATGATTCTGCCTATAGCCATGATATAAAATCAAATATTAAACATTAAAAATAAAAATTGCGGAGTCCCTTCGGGACGACTTCCTTAATTTTGCATTTTACACTTTGATCTTTTATTTTCGTAATTAGACTTCTACGCCCTGTTTTAATCTGTATACCAAAGGCACGAGCGCCTCGGCCGATTTTATATTGGGATGCTTTCGGCAGGCCAGTTCGACCATCTCCATCGCCTCGGCCCGTTTCTCGCCCCAGGCGATGAGAATCTCCAGGGCCTCGACCTGGAACGGTTTGAACCCGGCCGCCTGCCGGGCCGGTTCGGCTCCGGCGGCAAAAGACTGAAGCTTACCCTTCAACTCGGCGACAATCTGCTGAGACATTCTTTTGCCTATCGCCGGCAGTGACATGAGGGTCTTGTCGTCGGCGTTCTCTATCGCCGCGGCTATGGTCGCTATCGGCATGCTCAACGACCGCAGCCCCTTCTTGATGCCCATCCCTTTTACGCTGATATATTTCCTGAAAAAGTCCCTCTCGCCCGTACTCAAAAAGCCGACCATCCTCGGTATCATATTTCCTCCGCCCGGCGTGCCCTCGTAATATTCCATCGTGCAAAGAGTCACATCCGAGCCGACCTGCCCGGACAAGGCGCTTACACAATAGCCCGGCAGCATGACCTCGTAACCGATGGCCCCTACCTGAACCAGGCAGCAGTCGGTATCGAGCTTAATAAGTTTTCCCTCAATTTTCGCTATCATGTATCAATTGACTATTGACTATTTTCTATTGAATATTCTATATCGTTCATCATCAAACAACGACATTCTTTGTCGAATTCGCACAGCACAGCGCCGCGGCGATGGCATCGGCCACATCGTTCGGTTCGGGCGGCTCGGGCAAACACAGAATGGTTTGAATGGTTCTCTGCACCTGCTCCTTGGACGCCCTGCCGTTGCCGGTAATCGATTTTTTTATGCGCGTGGCACTGAAACTTCT